>CAYWMY010000014.1:0-17472 GCA_964459405.1 uncultured Steroidobacteraceae bacterium
GGCGCGCCGTGCGCACGGCGCGCGAGTTCCTCCATGGACAGCCATCCGATGCCCTGGAGCCGCGGCCGGAGCAGTGCGAGTGGATGGCGCCCCAGTGTGAGGCCGAGTGCGCGATAGTCCGCGATGATGTCCTCACCCTCGCCCGGGGCTGGCAGCAGCGGCACGCCCTCGGCGGCCTCGGGTGACGGGAACAGGGGAAGCGGCTGCTCGATTCCCTGCACCTGCCAGGAGGCGAAGCGCCGATGACCCGCGAGTCCCGCGAGCGCGCCCGCGGCGGCCAGTGCTTCGAGGTCGGGGCGCGCGAGGCCGGTGCGCGTCGCCAGATCCTGCGTGCCGTGGAACATCCTCACCGCGCGGGCCCTCACCAGCGCGCCGCCCCCCTCACGCGACAGGCCGCGCACGAGGTGCAGCCCGAGCCGCAGCACCGGTTCGCCGTCGTCGCCCCGCTCCAGTGAGGAGTCCCAGCCGCTCGCGTTCACGTCGGGACCGCACACCACGACACCGCGCGCACGCACCTCGCGCACCAGCTGCGCGGGTGCATAGAAGCCCATCGGCTGGCTGTTGAGCAGCGCGCAGCAGAATGCGGCCGGCTCGTGGCACTTGAGCCAGGCCGAGACGTACACCAGCAGCGCGAAGCTCGCCGCGTGCGACTCCGGAAAGCCGTATTCGCCGAAGCCCAGGATCTGCTGGAACACCTGGCGCGCGAAGGCCTCGTCGTAACCGCGCGCGCGCATCCCTGAGATCAGCCGTTCCTCGAACGGCTCGAGCCCGCCCTTGCGCCGCCAGGCCGCCATGGCACGGCGCAGCCGGTCGGCTTCACCCGGCGAGAATCCCGCCGCGACGATCGCGAGCTGCATGACCTGTTCCTGGAAAATCGGCACCCCCAGCGTACGCTCGAGCACCTGCCTGACCTCGGGCCCCGGATAGGTCACGGGCTCCGCACCGCTCCTGCGACGCAGGTAGGGATGCACCATCTGGCCCTGGATGGGCCCGGGCCGGACGATCGCGACCTCGACCACGAGGTCGTAGAAGCTGCGCGGCTTCAGACGCGGCAGCATCGCCATCTGCGCGCGCGATTCGATCTGGAACACGCCCACGGTCTCGGCGCGGCAGATCATGTCGTAGACGGCCGGGTCCTCGGCGGGCACATCGGCGAGCGCAAGCTTCCGTCCGCGGAATGCGCTCACCAGCTCGAGCGCACGCCGGATCGCACTCAGCATCCCCAGGCCCAGCACGTCGACCTTCAGCAGGCCGAGCTCATCGAGGTCGTCCTTGTCCCATTCAATCACGGTGCGATCGGCCATGGCCGCGTTCTCGATCGGCACCAGCTCCTCGAGCGGCCCGCGTGAGATCACGAAGCCGCCAGTGTGCTGCGACAGATGGCGCGGGAAGCCGATCAGCTCGCGCACCAGCACCAGCAGTCGCGCGACCCGCGGGCTGCCCGGATCGAAGCCCGCCTCGCGCACCCGCGCCTCGAGTTCGTCGCGGCTGCTCCACCAGCCCAGCGCACGCGCCAGCCGGTCGACCTGCAGCAGATCGAAACCCAGCGCCTTGGCAACGTCACGCATGGCGCCGCGCGCGTGATACGTCTGCACCGTGGCCGTGAGCGCCGCGCGGTGCCGGCCGTATTTCGCGTACAGGTACTGGATGACCTCCTCGCGCCGCTCGTGCTCGAAATCGATGTCGATGTCCGGCGGCTCGTTGCGCTCGCGCGAGATGAAGCGCTCGAACAGCAGCGTCATGCGCGCGGGATCGACCTCGGTGACGCCGAGCGCGTAGCAGACGGCCGAATTGGCGGCCGAGCCGCGACCCTGGCAGAGGATGCCGCGGCCGCGCGCGAAGGCCACGAGGTCGTGCACGGTCAGGAAGTACGATTCGTAGCCGAGCCCGGTGATCAATGCGAGCTCGTGTTCGATGAGCGCGCACACCTTCGCGGGCGTGCCTCCGGGCCAGCGCCGCGCGCATCCCACCTCGACCAGCGCCCGCAGGTGTACCGCGGGCGTGAGCCCGGAGGGCACGAGCTCCTCGGGATATTCGTAGCGCAGCTCGTCCAGCGAGAAGTCGCAGCGTGCAGCGATCGCGAGGGTCTCCTCGAGCAGTTCACGTGGATACAGGCGCTCGAGGCGCGCGAGCGGACGCAGATGCCGTTCGCCGTTCGGATGCAGCGCACGCCCGGCGCGATCCACGGGCACGCCCAGCCGGATCGCGGTGAGCGTGTCGGCGAGGGCACGGCGCCGGCGCCGGTGCATGTGCACATCGCCCGTGGCCACGGCCGGCAGGCCGAGAGCGCGCGCGAGTTCGAGCAGACGTTCGAGCCGCGCGCGATCGACGCCGGTCGTCAGCAGTTCGATCGCGAGCCACAGCCGGCCCGCGAAACGCTCCCGCAGCCAGGCCCCTTCTTCCAGCAACGGGTCCGATGGAGCGCCAGCCCTGCACCGGTCCTCGCTTCCAGCCGCGGTTCCGGCATCAGCTCCGGCCCCGGCTCCGGCCCCCGCTCCATTGTCGGCTTCAGCACCGGCTGCGCCCGTCCGACCCCGGGCTTCCGGCAGCCACAGCAGCAGGCAGTCGTCGAGTGCGCCATCGAGATCCCGGCGCATCAGGCGATAACAGCCCTTGCCGGCCGCGCGCCGGCCACGCGTGATCAGCCGGCAGAGCTGCGCATAGCCCCGCCGTGAGGTCGCGAGCGCCACGAATGCGGGCCCGTCGGCGAGCCGGATCTCGGCCCCGTGGATCAGCCTGAATCCCGCGCGCTTCGCGGCCACGTGCGCGCGCACGGCGCCGGCCAGAGAGCATTCGTCGGTCAGCGCGAGCGCGGCATAGCCGAGTTCCTGCGCGCGCGCGATGAGCTCCTGCGGATGCGAAGCACCGCGCAGGAACGTGAAATTGCTGAGTGCGTGCAGCTCGGCGTACATGAGATCCGGTCATTCCGCACGGGTCATGGACCCGGACCTGTTCACAGCGCAATGCCGCCCGGCGTATTCGCGATACGCCATGGCGACGGCGACCCGACCGGCGCCCGCACCGGGCGGCAGGATGCGTGGATACACCATGGCCTGCTAGCCGAATACACCGTGCAGGTACCAGCGTTCCCGGGCCCCGTGCTCGCGGTAGATCCACAGCCGCAGGCCCGCGCAGTTGCAGGCGACGTAATAGTCGCGGCGTACGTCTGCGCCATCCCACCAGCCGGTCTCGATGCGTTCAGGACCCGCGAGCAGTTCGAGTGCGCCGCGATAACAGGGATGCCCCTCGCGCACCGCGAGGGGCTCGGGCTCGGCCAGCATCCACAGCGGTCGCGGCGCCTCGGGCAGCGACACCGCGTGTAGCCGCGTGGCGGCGCGTGGACGTGACGCGGCGAGGGTACTGGTACTGACGCTGGTGCTGGTGCTGCCGGTACCGATGCTGCCGGTGGTCGCAGTCGCCGGGCTCGCCACCGACCAGGCACGCTCCGGCCGGTGTTCGTCGACGAGACGGACGCTGAACACCGCGTCCTCGCCGAGCCTCGCGCGCAGCCGCTCGACCAGACGTGCCCCCGCCACCGCATCGCCCTCCTGTGGTGCACGAGCCCACAGCCGCGCGTTCGCGGGTGCGAGCGGCACGGCCACGGTCGAACGCAGACGCAGCGCGACCACGGGCGCCGGCAGCTCGAGCCGCCCGAGCCGCTCGCGCAGCAGCGGCAGCAGTTCCGTCGCCACGGCCACGGGCCGCATCAGCCCCAGCGTGGCGATGCTCGGTGGACGGCGGCCGGTGTGATGACAGAACAGGCGGATGCCGGTGACGCCCGCATTGCGGTGGCACAGGAAATCCTCGAGACGTTGCAGCAGCAGGCCGGCCGCGACCAGCACCCGGCCGGTGTCCTCGCATTCCGCGGGCAGCTCGAGCCCCTCATCGAAGCGCTCCGCCACAGTGATGCGCCGCCGCGGCTCGGCGCGTCTGCCGAGCAGGGCATCGAGTTCGTCGAGACATCCGGGACCGAAGCGCCGCGCGAACCCCTCGCGCGGCAGGCGCGCGAGATCGGCCACCGAGCGCAGCCCCAGGTCCACGAGCGCTGCGCGCGTGCGTTCGGGCCAGTGCAGGCAGCCGAGCGGCAGCCGCGCGGCGAGACGTGACAGCGCGGCGCGGCTGCCCACCAGCACCTCGAGCCCGGCACGCGCGGCGGCGAGCGCCGCGCGCGACGTCGGTGCGAGTGCGATGCAGGGCATGAGCCCCTGCGCCGCGAGCGTCCCGCGCATCCGCTCGCGCAGCGCACGCGCCCCGCCGAACAGGCGCAGGCTCGCGCGTACCTCGGCGAACACCGCATCGGGCGGCTCCAGGCTCACGAGCGGCGTGAACTGCGTGAGCCAGTGGCCGAGCTGCGTGAGCAGCCGCTCTTCCGCGGCCGCATCACGTGCGTGCACGCCGAGCCCGGGGCACAGCGCGAGTGCGGCATTGAGCCCCTGCCCCACGTGCACGCCCTGTCGCTCGGCCTCCGCGTTGCAGGCGATCAGCACCCGACCGCCAGCGTCGAGCACCGCGGAGGGCCCGGCGGCCCCGTGCGGCATCACGGCCTCCAGTGCGAAGCGCGGGAAATGCAGGCACAGCCACAGCTCACGGGCGCGCGGCTCTGGCGCGCGCGCCTCGGCTGCGCAAGGCTCCAGCGCGCGCACGGCGCCTTCGCCGGCCGGTACACCGGACTGCGCCGGTACCGGTGAATGTCCACGAAGGGCGGCTTCCCCGGCGCGCTCTCCACGGCGACCAGACGATGGCGTCGCCGCGGGAAGCCGTCCCTCATGGAACAGGTCAGCCGTCCCGTGCTCCCGTGTCGAATAAATCGCTGATCTTCGATGGCGCACCGCCGCGACTCTTCAGGATCCGGATGTCGAGAGCCGCGCCGCGCGGCTCGAGCGCAAGCCGCAGCGCGGCCGGGGAATGCTCCTGCGCACGCGCCGGTGGTCGGAACAGCAGCCCCAGGCTGCCGCCCTCCTCGGCGGCGAGCTTCAGGCGCCTGAGCGCACTGTCCTCCGCCCGATCCGCCCAGCCGAGTGCCGCGGTACAGGCCTGCGAGCGCAGCGCCTGCTCCATGGCCCACAAGGCGTCGAGCCCCGCACGCGGCCGCACGATCAGCATGCGGCGCGGATCGAGCCCTGCGCCGGCGAGTCCCGGCGCGTAAGGCAGATGCGGTGGTGCAAGCCAGGCGATCCAGCGCGGTGCGGCAAGGTCCTCCGCGCACAGTGCACGCAGCAGAGGTACGAGTAACTGCAGTTCACCCACGCCGGCCGCGGGCACCAGCAGTTCCACCAGCGTCCGCAGCGGCCAGCCGCCACCCGGCAGGCGCTCATCGAGCCGCCGGAAACCGCTCGGGATCGTCGCGAAGGCCGCGCCCGATTCCGCTCCCCGCCACACACCTGGATGGCGGCGGAGCGTATCGAGCGCGTCGTTCATTGCATCGTGTCCATCGCCTTGCCATGGCGCAGCACGCCGACCACGACGCCCTCGATGACCAGCGACTGCTCGCGCAGATCGACCCGGATCGGTTCGAAGTCGTGATTCTCGGGCAGCAGCCACACGACCGTGCCCTCCTGGCGATAGCGCTTCACCGTAACCTCGTTGTCGAGTCGCGCGACCACGATCTGGCGGTTGCGCACATCGGTCGAACGATGCACCGCGACGATGTCGCCATCGAGGATGCCGACGTCCTTCATGCTCATGCCGTTGACGCGCAGCAGGTAATGCGGGCGCGGATGGAAGATCGCCGGATCGATGCGGTAGCGCGCCTCGATGTGCTCCTCGGCGAGGATCGGACGACCAGCGGCAACGCGGCCGACGAGCGGCAGGCCGAACTGCTCACGCAACGAGTCCTTGAGCACGATGCCGCGCGAAGCGCCGGCCTTGAGTTCGATGACACCCTTGCGGGCCAGCGCGCGCAGATGTTCTTCCGCGGCGTTGGCCGACTTGAAGCCGAGCGCCGACGCAATTTCGGCACGCGTCGGCGGCATGCCTGCCTCCGCGATCGACTGCTGGATGAAATCGAGAATCTGGCGTTGACGCGGGGTGAGGTCCGACATGGCAGCACCTGTATGCATCGACAGTGCCTGTGATTATATACAGAGCCGGGTCTTCGGCAAGGGCATTCGTATCCCGCTCGCCCCATCCGCTCATGCGGCCCTCCGCCTCGCACCAGCCGGGCCTCGCCATGCAGGTGCCCGAATCCGCCGCCTGTCCCTGCGTCCCGCACCGATCCTCATCCCACCGCGCACCGGGTACCTGCAGCGCGCGCCTCTATACACCTGCAGAGGCCTCTGGCAGCCTCCCCCGAGAACGATTATCGGCAATGCGAAATCCAGACCGCACAGATCGATTACTCCGGATTTCCAGTTTCTCTTAATTGATCGCCAATGCCCCGGGCGACCTGCGCTCCGCCGAAAATCCATGAAAATCCCTGATCCACGCGCTGCCGACGTCATCATCATCGGCGCCGGCCACAACGGCCTCGTCTGTGCCTGCTACCTTGCACGGCGCGGTCTGCGCGTGCGCGTGTTCGAGGCGCGTCCGGTGGTGGGTGGTGCCGCGGTCACCGAGGTGTTCCACCCCGGCTTTCGCAACTCCACGGCGAGCTACACGGTGAGCCTGCTGTCGCCCGAGGTGCTCCGCGAGCTGCGCCTCGCCGAGCATGGCCTGCGCATCGGGCCGCGACCGCTGCTCAATTTCGTTCCGCTGTCCAACGGCCGCGCGCTCGAGATCGGCAACGACACAGCCCGGACCCAGGCATCGCTGCAAGCCTTCTCGCCGGCCGATGCGGAACGCCTGCCCGCGTATGGCGCGATGCTGGACCCCTTGGTCGCCGTGCTGCGCGAAGTGCTGCACCTGACACCGCCGAATGCGGGCTCCGGCCTGCGCGCACTGCCCGTGCTGCTCAAGCTCGCGCGCCGCTGGCTCGGCCTGTCGCGCGAGATGCAGCGCACCCTGCACGCCTTCCTGACCCGCGGCGCGGGCGACCTGCTCGATGGCTGGTTCGGAACCGACGTGCTGAAGGGCGCCCTCGCCTTCGACGCGATCGTCGGCCACGACACGAGCCCTTACATGCCGGGTACCGGCTACGCGCTGCTGCACCACGCCTTCGGTCAGATTGACGGCCGGCGCGGCATCTGGGGACATGCGCACGGCGGCATCGGCGCGATCTCGGACGCGCTTGCGCGCGAGGCCGAGGCCTGCGGCGTCGAAATTCATCTCGAGGCGCCGGTCGCGCGCGTGCTGACCGACCGCGGGCGTGCCGTCGGCGTGCGTCTCGCGGACGGACGCGAGTTCGCGGCACGGGGCGTGGCATCGGCTCAGCGGCAGTGTCATCGCACGCAGCGTGCTGTCACCCACCGCCCTCGAGGCCCGCTTCGACCTCGTCGACGGCGACATCTTCCACGGGGCGCTGTCGCTGGACCCGTTGTTCCATGCGCGGCCGCTGCTCGGCCTCGCGGACTATCGCGGTGCGCTGCCCGGCCTGTACCACTGCGGGTCCGGTGCGCATCCCGGCGGCGTCACCCGAATTCCGGGCCGCAACGCCGCACGCGAGGTCGCGCGGATGCTCGCCTGAGCCGGCCGCGGCCATGCGCCTGTCCCCGTCCGTGTCGCTGCGTCGCACATCCGCGACAGACATAACGCTTTCACGCGCCAGTGCCTTGCGCTATCCTCGTCGCCGCAAGCTGCGATTGGTCTTCGTGACGCGGCTGCCTTCCGGATCCCATGACGGGGTCCAAACCAACGTTCCTGAATCAGGGGAAACAAGATGAGCAATATTCTGAAAGTGGGCGTTGCCGCCGCCGTGGTTGCATTTGCTGCCGGTTGCACGGATCTCAAGCCGCTGCAGGCTGAAGTGGATGCCCTGAAGCAACAGGTCTCCCGCGCGCAGGCGGATGCGGATGCAGGCAAGGCGGCCGCCGAGAGCGCCAACCGCGCTGCCAGCAGCGCTGCACAGGCCGCTTCCGCCGCACAGAACACGGCGAACCAGGCCCAGCAGGCCGCGCAGGCCAGCCAGCAGTGCTGCGATGCGACCAACGAGAAGATCGACCGCATGTTCAAGAAGTCGATGTCGAAGTAATCGGCGTCGATCCGCGGTTCGAGACTGCTCGGATCAAAGGCCTTCCGGCTCCGGCCGGAAGGCCTTTTTCATGGGTGACGAGTGCGACCTTGCCAGTCCTCGTGCCGCGGGCAGCGTCCTCGACGTGATGCCGGGCGATGCGGCGCGTGCTGCGGGCCGCCGCAGCAGCAATAGAAGCAGCAGCAGCGCCGCCTGCCGCTTCCCTCAGCGTGATGCGAGCCGGTCCGGCGCTCCCCGCCCCACGGGCTCCGGGATGCCGCGGCGATCGCGCCAGGCACGCATCGCGCGCTGCCAGTCGATAGCGCTGCCGGCGGCGGAGGTGCCCGTGACGATCACGCGCAGCATGTCCGACAGCGACGGCGGTGCGACCGCGTCCTCCTGCAGCGGCGGGTGCACCTCGATCCAGGGCTGCCCCTGGCTCCAGCCGACCTTGAACGGCGCATTCACGATCCGCACCGGGGTGTCGACGGGCACCATCGCGAACAGCGCCTCGATGTCGGCCGGGTAAAGCCGCATGCAGCCATGCGTGACCTGCATGCCGATGCCAGCCGGGTTGTTCGTGCCGTGGATCAGGTACGCGCCACCCGTGATGCCGAGCCTGAGCGCGAAACGCCCGAGCGGATTGTCCGGGCCCGCGGGCACCACGGCCGGCAGCACGTCGCCGCGCCGCGCATGCTCCTCGCGCACGGACTTGGGCGGATACCAGGGCGGATCCTTGATCCTGGCCACCACGCGTGTCATGCCGATCGGCGTGCGCCAGTCCATCTTGCCGATACTGACCGGAAAGGTCGTCACCGTACGCGGCTCGCCCGCGCGCGCACGCGGGTAGAAATACAGGCGATGCTCGGGCAGGTTGATGACGATGCCTTCGCGCGGCCCTGGCGGCAGCACGCGCCGCGTCGGCAGTCGCACGCGCGCACCCGGCCGCGGCAGCCACGGATCGAGGCCCGGATTCGCGTTGACGATTTCCTCGAAGCCCAGACCGTGCCGCTGTGCCAGATCGATCAGCGTGTCGGAAGCGCTCGCGGTCGTCTCGGCGTACTCGCCGATGAAGTCCTCGCCCTCGACGAGGGTATAGGTCGCGGCGTGCAGCGGTACCGCGACCAGCAGAGCGAGGCAGGTGAGGAGCCCGCGGATAGCCGACCGCCCGGATTCGAGTCTCGCCATGCTGCACTCCCGCCCCGGCTGTGGCTCCCGGGGACCGCCCGCCAACGCTCCGGTCCCGAGCGCCCCCATCATCCCGCCGTCATTCGTGCAGACCACCGCTGCGCCGTGAAGTTGCGCGAGGCCAGGCCTCAGGACCACGGCCCCGGGGCGCCACAGGGGCCTCCGTGCCGCATCCGGTCCGCAGCCGGTTCCCGACATGCGAGCGGTGCTGACGAGGCGTCGATCGCACGCAGGCAGCGTGCCTGCGAGCCGGTCAGCGGTTTCCCATCGGCCGCTGCCCGACCCCGCCGCCCGAAACGGCTCCCCAACTGAGGGGTTCTTCGGCCTGGTCGGGCCTGTTCCTTCAGTAGCGGATCAGCGCCGAGCCCCAGGTGAGGCCGCCGCCGAAAGTCTCGAGCAACAGCAGGTGACCGCGCTGGATCCGGCCATCGCGCACGGCCGTATCGAGCGCAAGCGGAATCGAGGCGGCCGAGGTGTTGCCGTGGTCCTGCACGGTGACGACCACCCGCTCCATCGGCACCTCCAGCTTGCGTGCGGCAGCCTGGATGATGCGCAGGTTGGCCTGGTGCGGCACGAGCCAGTCGATCTGGCTCTTGTCGATGCCGTTCTTCTCGAGCGTCTCGTCGACCAGCCGCGACAGGGTGTTCACGGCAACCTTGAAGACCTCGTTGCCCTTCATGCGGATGCCCGCCTTCGTATCCGCGCGCCAGCCTTCCACGGCCGAGCCGACCCCGTACGGATAGTAGAGCAGTTCCTTGTACTGGCCGTCGGCGTGCAGGTGCGTGCCAATGATGCCGGGCTCTTCCGAGGGCTTCAGCACGACGGCACCGGCTCCGTCGCCGAACAGCACACAGGTCGTGCGGTCGCTCCAGTCGACGATGCGCGACAGGCACTCGACGCCGATGACGAGCGCGCACTTCGACTCGCCGAGCCGGATGAACTTGTCGGTGATCGAAAGCGCATACACGAAGCCGCTGCACGCGGCCTCGATCGCGACGGCCGGGCAGCCGTGAACGCCGAGCTTCTCCTGGATCAGGCAGGCGACGTTCGGGAAGGCCTGCTCGGGCGTGGTCGTGCCGACCGCGATGAAGTCGATGTCGGTGGCCTTGACGTCTGCCGCCTCCATCGCGCGCTGCGCGGCCGCGAAGCCCATCGTCGAACCTGTTTCACCCGGGCCCGCGATGTAGCGCTGCGCAATGCCGGTACGCGTGCGGATCCACTCGTCGGTCGTATCGACCATCTTCTCGAGGTCGAAGTTCGTGACGACTCGCTCGGGCAGGCACCGCCCGGTTCCCGCAATGCGCGCGTGGATCATCGTGTCATCCTGGTCGTGTCATCGCGGAACGGCGTTCGACAATCCGGGCCGCGGCAGCGGTGGGCGGCGCCGGATCAGTCCTGGTCGTCGGCCGGCGTATCGATGACCTTCTTGCCGCGATAGTAACCGTCGGGACCGATGCGGTGCCGCGCATGTGTGTTGCCCGTCGTCGGGTCCTTCGACAGCGCCGGTCCCGTCAGACGATCGTGCGAACGATGCATGCCGCGCTTCGACGGTGTCTTGCGGCTCTTCTGGACAGCCATGGTTCAAACTCCAGTCAATGTTTCAACAGATCCTTCAGACCCGCGAACGGGCGTTGCGTGCCTTCCGGCTGCACGGCCGCGGGCGCCGCGACGCCGGTCACCGCGGCCACCGGGCAGTCCCCGTGCAGCGCCACGAGCGGCACCGACAACAGCAGCTCGTCTTCGACCAGCGCCGCGAGATCCTCCGCGCCGGCGTCGAGCGGCACCGGCTCGTACTCCCCGGCAGGCAGTGCCTCCGAGGCGTTCTGCGCCGTGTCGAATACGAGCCCGAAGTGACTCGCGACCGGCACTTCGAGCGGCCCCAGACAGCGCTGGCAGCGCACGCTGAGCGAAGCGCTCACGTCGAGATCCACAGCGGGCCGGCCCTGCACTTCACAGAACCGCGCAACCACATGGACGACTCCTTCCTGGCTCAGGATCGAGTCGGCCAGCCTCGCGAAACGCGCCAGCGGATAGTCCCGGGTCAGGAGCGCGCCGTCGGCAGCGAGCTTTCGCGCCTCGATTCGGTCAGGCCCGGGCTTCGACATGGGGGCGGTATGATAGTGAGCGGTTCCCGGGGTGTCAAAGAAAACCACTGTGCAAATGCTTGTTTTTAAAGCCCGCCTTGCAGCCGGGCCGATGATGGTCCCCGCGCCACGCCGCGCGGCCGGCGAGCCATGAGCGCGCTGATCCTGGCATCGACCTCGCGTTACCGGCGCGAACTGCTCGGCCGGCTTGGCGTGCCCTTCGATATCGAGGACCCGGCGATCGACGAAGCACCGCGCCCGCATGAGGCGCCGCTCGCGCTCGTAGAGCGGCTGGCGGCGGCCAAGGCCGAAGCCGTCGCACGCCGGCACCCGGACGCCTGGGTCATCGGCTCCGACCAGCTCGCGTTCCGCGACGGCGAGATCCTGGGCAAGCCCCGCACCGCGGAGCGCTGCGTTGCCCAGCTCACCGCGGCGAGCGGCCGGCAGGTCACTTTCCTGACCGCCGTGTGCCTGCTGCGCCATCGCGACCAGGCCCGTCACGCAACCGTCGATTCAACCGTGGTGCAGTTCCGCGTCAACGAGCCGGAGCGTATCCGCCGCTATGTCGAGCGCGAGCAGCCGCTCGACTGCGCCGGCGGCTTCAAGTGCGAGGGCCTGGGCATCGCGCTGTTCGAGCGCATCGACTCCACCGATCCCACCGCACTCATCGGCCTGCCGCTCATCTGGCTCGCCGGCACGCTCGCCGCGGCCGGACTGGATCCGCTGGGCGCGCGCTGAGGACGGCCGCTGCGGACCGGCACGCGGACGAACACATCCCGCGCTGTCGTGGGACTCCCGGCGACACGCGCGAAAGCGGCGTCGCGTCCACGCATGCGCCGCACGCGATCACGCAAGGCCTCGCCGCGAGGCGTCGAGGCGCTATGATCGCAGCGGGCAGACTCTTCCCGATCCACAGCACCAGACGAGGAACACAATGAACAACAGGCAACGCCTGCAGGCGATTTTCGATGCCTTCGTGGCCGGCGACACGGCCACCGTGGACGCCGCGATTCACCCGGATTTCGTGATCAGGGAAGCGCCCGGCCTGCCGTACGGCGGGACCTACCGGGGACTCGACGGCTGGCACCGCCTGGTCGAGAAGATCGTCGGCACCTGGGATGATTTCGCCACCGCTCCCATCGAAATCCTCGGCGAGCCCGATGGCGACCGCTTCGCGGCACTGCACAGCCTGAAGGGCTGTTCGAAGAAGACCGGCCGGTCCGTATCGCTGCAGGTGTTCGAACTGTGGGTATTCAAGGACCGGAAGGTGATCGAGGTCGTGCCGTTCTACTTCGACACGCACGCGGTCGCGAAGGCCTGCGATCACGACATGTGAGTGCTTCTCGAGCGGGCGACACGGAAATCCAATGAGTACGCGCGCGGTTTTCCCTCACCCGACGCGCTTTGCCAGGCCGCTCCCGGCAGTAGTAACGTTGCCGCGGAGCCCGGCCCGAAGGCAGGTGGGGATGGCATCGCCGCGGGCAGGCGCCCGGAGCACGTCGGCGCGGCGCATCCCGTCAGCGCCCATACTGGAACGAATGCCCATGGCAGTCAGCTGGATCACTGTCCTCAAGAGCGTTCCGTGGTCGGAGGTCATCCGCAACGCCCCCAGGGTCGCGGATGCCGCGAAGAAACTCTGGAACACGGTCGGCGGCAAGCCGGTGCCTGCTGCGCCGTCCGTCTCGGCCACGACGACCGCCAGGACGGGCGCCGCGCAGTCGATCCCTGAACTCGAGGCGCGCGTTGCGGCGGCGGAAGCCACCCTCGCAGAACTGCAGACGCAGATGCTCGCATCTTCGGAACTCATCAAGACGCTGGCCGAACAGAACACCGAACTCGTCCGGCGCATCGAGCTCAATCGGGTCCGCGTCCTGTGGCTCGCGCTCGCCATCGCACTCGCCGGCATCGTGGCGGTGGCGTGCCTCGTCGCGCTGCCGTGAGCGGTGGACGATCCCGACCCGAGGCCCGCGTATCCGGGTGGCGCCCGCCGCTGCGATCGATTGTGTGGCCGCGGTTCAAGGCGCGCGGAACCCCGCAGCCACTGCGGGAACCGTAGTCGCCCTCAGTCCGCCTCAGGCAACGGCCGCTCGCGGCGCACCGCCCGGTGGCGTGGCCCTGTCGCGTCGCAGGCGCCGGCACGCGGCTCAGTGCTCCGCGGCCGCCTCCAGCGCGTCCACGACCTGCGCGAGTTCCGGCGGCAGTGGTGCATTCACGGCAAAGTGTTCCCCGCTTTCCGGCCAGTCGAAGGCCAGCGATTGCGCATGCAGGAACAGCCGGCGCAGGCCGGACCCCTTCATGCGCCGGTTGAACTCGGCATCGCCGTACTTGTCGTCGCCCGCAACGGGATGACCCGCAAACGCTGCATGCACGCGGATCTGGTGCGTGCGTCCGGTGTGGATCTCCACCTCGACGAGCGTCGCGATCCTGCCGAAATGCGCCACCGGCCGGAAGGTGCTCGCGGATTCCTTGCCCTCTGCCTCGACGCGCACGACACGCTCACCACCCTGCCGCCGGTTCGTGGCGAGCGGCGCCTCGATGGTCTTGCGGCCGAGTCCCCAGCGTCCCGCGACCAGTGCGAGGTACTTCTTCTCGACCGCGCCCTCGCGCAGCAGGGCATGCAGGCTGCGCAGCACAGCGCGCCGCTTCGCGACCACGAGGCAGCCCGAGGTGTCCCGGTCGAGCCGGTGCACGAGTTCGAGTTCCTGCTCGGGCCGGTCGGCGCGCAGTGCCTCGATGGCGCCGAAGCTGAGCCCGGAGCCGCCGTGCACCGCGAGGCCCGAGGGCTTGTTGAGCACGAGCAACCGCGCGTCCTCATAAAGGATCGCCTCACGCACCTCGCGCCGCAGCGCGTCCGGCACACGTCGCGGCGCAGCGGAGGGCTCGATACGCACGGGCGGCAGGCGCACGCGGTCGCCCGCTTCGAGCCGCTGCGCGGGCTTCGCACGCCGGCCGTTCACGCGCACTTCCCCACGGCGCAGCACGCGGTAGACGTGGCTGCGCGGGACCCCGGGCCACTGGCCCAGCAGGAAGTTGTCGAGCCTCTGGCCGGCCCGGGTCGCGTCGATGGGCATCTCGCGGACCCGCCCCCGGCTCTCGGATTCGTTGTGCATCACAGCGTAAATGATTGATTCTTCGGGAATGTACGCGTAGACTCCGCTGCCAGTCGCCCGGAGCGCAGCGGTCGCGAAGCGATCTCTGGTTCCAGGCATTGCGCGGCGCGCGCGAGGCTTCAGCCCGCCTGTTCGGGCCCCCGCCAGACTGTCGCCGCATGTTAGTTGGTCCTGGTGATCCAGGCCATCGCTCGGCCGTACTCCCCGGGTGTGCAGGTGACCTCATCCCTGCGCCACCCGGGCAAGCAACGATAAACCCGGGCGCGTTGGATTCGTCGCGGCAGGATTTCTTGATGTGAAGCGGCGCGCCCCGGTGGGCAGCGCCGCCGGCAGTCGACTCGATGCCCACACACAACATCGACACCTCCAGAGCGATTTCGGCGCACCGCGTACCAGGTGCTGCGGCCCCACGGACCTCGGAAGGGGCAAATGAAGAGAATGCTGATCAATGCGACGCAGCAGGAAGAGCTGCGCGTCGCGCTCGTTGACGGACAGAAGCTCTACGATCTTTCAATCGAAATTCCTTCGCGCGAACAGAAGAAGGCCAACATCTACAAGGGCCGTATCACCCGCGTCGAACCCAGCCTCGAAGCCGCCTTCGTCGACTACGGCGGGCAGCGCCACGGCTTCCTGCCGCTGAAGGAAGTCACACGCGACTACTTCCGAAAGGAGCCACAGCCCGGCGGCCGCCAGAACATCCGTGAGCTGCTCGACGAGGGCCAGGAACTCATCGTGCAGGTGGAGAAAGAGGAGCGCGGCAACAAGGGTGCAGCGCTCACGACGTTCATCTCGCTCCCCGGCCGCTTCCTGGTGCTGATGCCCAACAATCCGCGTGCCGGCGGCGTGTCGCGCCGCATCGAGGGCGAGGACCGCGAGGCCACGCGTGATGCGCTCGAACAGCTGCAGGTGCCGGACGGCATGGGCACGATCGTGCGCACGGCCGGCGTCGGCCGCTCGGCCGAGGAGCTGCAGTGGGACCTCGACAATCTGCGCGCCAACTGGGAGGCGATCCGCCAGGCGGGTGAAGGCCGCCCGGCCCCGTTCCTGGTCTACCAGGAGGGCGACGCGGTCACGCGATCGCTGCGCGACTACCTCTCCGACGACATCGGCGAGGTGCTGATCGACGAGGCCGCAGCTTTCCAGCGCGCGCAGGAATACATGCAGCGCTTCATGCCGGCCGACGCGCAGCGCAAGCTCAGGCAATACACCGACGACGTGCCGCTGTTCACGCGCTACCAGATCGAGAGTCAGATCGAATCGGCCTACTCGCACCAGGTCACGCTGCCCTCGGGCGGCAGCATCGTGATCGACTACACCGAGGCGCTGGTCTCGATCGACATCAACTCGGCGCGCGCCACGCGCGGGGCCGACATCGAGGCCACCGCCTGCAACACCAATCTCGAGGCGGCGGACGAGATCGCGCGCCAGCTCAGGCTGCGCGACCTGGGCGGGCTCATCGTCATCGACTTCATCGACATGGAGTCGAAGAAGAACCAGCAGGCGGTCGAGGACCGGCTGCGCGACGCCGTGAAGATGGACCGTGCGCGCATCCAGATCGGGCGCATCTCGCGCTTCGGCCTGCTCGAGATGTCCAGGCAGCGGCTGCGCCCGTCTCTCGGCGAATCCACGCACACGACCTGCCCGCGCTGTAACGGCATCGGTACCATCCGCAGCGTCGAATCCATGTCGCTCGCGGTGCTGCGCCTGGTCGGCGAAGAAGCGCGCAAGGACCGCACGGCGCGCGTGATCGTGCAGCTGCCGGTCGAGGTCGCGACCTTCCTGATCAACGAGAAGCGCGACTGGCTGCACGAGGTCGAGCGACGCAGTTCGGTCGACATCGTGCTGGTACCCAACCCGAACCTGCACACGCCGAACTACTCGCTGCGCCGCGTACGCAATGACGAGGTCGGGCTGCCGGAAAACCAGGTCACGAGCTATCAGATGGCCGAGCAGCCGCCGGCCGAGATCGAGTTCCAGTCGAGCCAGGACAAGAAGCCGCCGGCGCCTGCACCCGTGGTGCAGCCGATCATGCCCACGGCCCCCGCTCCGGTGACGCCGCCGCGTGAGTCCCGCGAGGCACGCGAGGAACCAAGACTCGAAGTGGTCGAGGTCAGCCGGCCGGGCCTGTTCGGCCGGCTGTTCGGCTGGCTGATGACCAAACCCGAGGAACCCGTACGCACTCCGGAGCCGGCACCGGCTGTCCGCGAGGAACGCGAAGGACGTCGCGGCGGCCGCGGCGAGCGCCACCGCGGAGAGCGTGGCGACCGTGGCGACCGTGGCGACCGTGGCGACCGCGGCGAGCGCCACCGTGGCGAGCGTGGCGCGCGCGGTGGCCAGCGGCGGGACCGTGGCGAACGCGGTGGCGAACGCGGCGGCGAACGCGGTGGCGAACGCGGTGGCGAACGCGGTGGCGAACGCGTGCAGGCGCAGAGTGGCGAACGCCGGCCGGAACGCGGACGGGATCGCGATCGGGAGCGTGGCGACCAGAGCGCACGTGCCGCCCCGCCGCGCGCCATGCCGGAGCCAGCGGCCGAGCCACAGCCGGCAGTGCCGGCAGGCGCGGAATCGCCCGTCGTCGTGCAGGCTGAGTTGCCCGTCGCCACGATGGCACCACCGTCCAATGGTGAGGCGCGCCCGGAGGGCACCGGCCGTCGGCGTCGTCGCCGACGCGGGCGCGGGCGCGGCGGCGCGCTTGCGGGGGTCAGCGCAGAGGGCGGTGCGCCCGAGAGCCTGAGCGGCAGCCTCGAATTCGCCGACGATGCAGGCGATTTCGAGCCCGGCGCGGCCGCGGACGGCGCCGCGGACGAACCCTTGCGACCGCGCGTCGAGCCGGCTCCCGCCGCAGCAGGCCCGGCGCCGGAGCCGATTTCGATGCCATCGCCTTCTCTCGCGGCATCCGTGCCCGCGCCGGCCCCCGTCGAGCCGCACTCTCCATCTGCGACGCCCGTCGCTCCCGTGGAACCGCCGGCACCACAACCGCCGCGCACTTCCTACACCGTGTGGTCATCGTCGCCCGGCGAGTCGCAGCAATACGGGCCCGACGAGA
>CAYWMY010000014.1:17482-17753 GCA_964459405.1 uncultured Steroidobacteraceae bacterium
AATCCGGCGGCGAGCGCGCCATGGGCGGCCACCGGCCGCCCATGGCCGCGCTGCTGCGGACGGCGCCAGCCGGCAATGCACGGCGCACGGCGTCACCGTGTGCGCACGCCCGGGGGGGTGCCGACAGCGGAACAGTGATCGCGTGTTCCGGCGCTACCGTACGCGGACGCGCGCCTCCTCGATGAGTCCTTCGACCACCGCTTCGACGAGGTCCAGCACCTCCTCGAAGCCCTTGTGGCCACCGTAATAGGGATCCGGCACGTCACGCCGT
>CAYWMY010000014.1:17763-18952 GCA_964459405.1 uncultured Steroidobacteraceae bacterium
CAAGGTGCGGCGCGTAGTCCATGAACAGCGCGAGTTCGGCGCGCGCATCGTGCGGCCGCATGGCCTTGAGATGCGCGAGATTCACCTCGTCCATGGCCAGCACGAGATCGAAGCGCTGGAAGTCCGCACGCTCGACCACCCGCGCGCGCAGGTGGCTCATGTCGATGCCGCGGCGCCTTGCGGCCGCGATGCTGCGCGGATCCGGCGACGCGCCGACGTGATAGGCGTGTGTGCCCGCGGAATCCACGAGCCAGTCGATCTCCGGCGCGGACTGCTGCGCGACGTGGCGCAGTACAGCCTCGGCCGTAGGTGAACGGCAGATATTGCCCAGACAGACGAACAGCACTTTCATGGCCGGGAATTATCGCGGATTGCGGCGACACTGATCCAGCCGGGCCCGCGTCGACGGATCGCCGCGGCCATCGAAGTATTGCCGCAGCGCCTCAAGGAACTCGCCGTTGTCCGTGGTGGCGAGCGCGAACAGCGTCATCGACGAGCGGAACTTCAGGTCGTCCGGATAACCGAAGATGCCGTCGATCGTAGAACCCCGCACGGCGTTGACGAGCCGCGTGCACTCGCGCAGCCGTGCACCCAGCACCGGGTGCGCGAGGTAGGCGCGCGCCTCGTCCAGCGAGCGGATCGCGTAACGTCGCGCCATCGGGCTGGTGCCCAGCCCCTCGAGCTGCGGAAACACGAACCACATCCAGTGACTGCGCTTGCAGCCCTCTCGCAGCTCCGCGCAGACGTGCTCGTAGACGCCGTGCTGCGCCTCGAGAAACCGCTGCAGATCATGGGGGTCCGTGCTGATGCGGGCCGCTCCCCGGGACATTCGCCTCATCTTAGGCGGCGCGGCCGCCGGTTCACAGGTCGCACAACCCGCAAGCCCGCATGGCGGGCACAGGCTGCACAAGCCCGCCAACCGCCCGGCCCGCGTCGGCGCCCGGCTGAACTCCGGGCCGGGATTGTGATTAACTCTGCGGCAGCGCCGGCCACAGCGAGGACTGGTTCATGTTCGTCGCCGTCTACTGGTGGCGGGTCAAGCCCGGCAAGGAGCAGCAGTTCCGCGATGCCTGGCGCCGCGGCACGCGCGCGATCGCGCGCATCTACGGCGGTCTGGGATCGCGCCTGCATCGCGAGCGTGACGGCCGCTTCGTCGCGATCGCCGAGTGGCCTGACTATGAAACCTGGA
>CAYWMY010000015.1:0-11547 GCA_964459405.1 uncultured Steroidobacteraceae bacterium
CCTGGACCTGAACCCGCGCGCGACGGCCTTCGTCGGTGTGCGCAGCACCGGCCGTTTTCTCGACCGTTCGAACCCGACCGGCGACATCCGCATGGCGGGCTACACCGTCGTCGATGCGGCCTGTTCGTTCAGTTTCGGCGCACTCACCCTGAAACTCGCGCTCGATAACGTGCTGGATCGCCGCTACGAGCAGTTCATCGGCTTCCCGGCGCAGGGGCGGCGCCTGCGCACGGAGCTGCGTGGCAGCTTCTGAAGCCTCGGAGACTCACATCATGCACTCGAGGCTGCGCGCGGCGCTGCTCGACCGGTCGGCTCTCCCGGGATGCGGTGCATCCCGGGTGTCGCGTATCGCCGGCCTCGCGCCGGCATGGAGCGCACGGTCATCGTGGTCAGTCGACGGAAACCTCGGGGACGGTCCCTCTGCCCGTGCGACCAAGCACCGTGCCGAAAGCGACAACGCGACCGGTGCGAGTCGGCGTATAAGCCTGTATGGGGTAGTGGGAGTTCTGCGATTGCGACAGTGGATCGGGTGCCGGGAGCGGTGCAGGCATGCTCACGGTCTGGCTGGGGAAGGGGTTGCATGTGGCAAGGGGGAAACATGGGAAACGCTAGATCGGTGGCCGCCGTGGCGGCCGCAGTGGGGGCGCTGCTGGCATCGGCGGCCGCGAGCCCGGCGCTCGCACAGGGCAGCGGAACGCTGGAGGAGATCGTTGTCACGGCACAGCGCCGCGAACAGAACCTGCAGGAGGTCGGTATCGCGGTGACCGCATTCGGTGCGGAGCAGGTCCGGAACATGGGCTTCTCCAGCACCACCGACATCACGCAGATGACGCCCAACCTGAACTACACGGTGCCGCAGGGCGAATCGAGCCAGGTCAACTTCTTCCTGCGTGGCGTCGGTCTCAACGACTTTGCGGATGCGCAGGAGAATCCGGTCGCGGTCTACGTGGACGACGTCTACAAGCCCGCCATGGGCGGTCTCGCGCTGCAGCTCTTTGACGTGCAGCGCATCGAGGTCCTGCGCGGGCCGCAGGGCGCACTGTTCGGGCGCAATTCCACGGGTGGCGTGATCCACTTCGTGACCAAGCGCCCGACCCGCGAGCTGGATGGCTACGCGGACGTGGCCTTCGGGCGCTTCGATGAGATCAAGGCCGAGGCCGCCATCGGCGGTCCGCTGTCCGAGGCCGTCATGGCCCGCGTGTCCGCGGCCTACGACAACCACGACGGCTGGACGAAGAACCGTACGCCCGGTGTGCAGGACTACAACGGCGCGGACGCCATCGCGGGCCGGTTGCAGCTGCTGTTCGAGCCTTCCGATGAACTCAGCGTGCTGCTCGCCGGCAACTACTCGCGCAACGAGGCTCCGGTCGGCGCCTGGCAGCACCAGTCCAGCCGGCCGAGTGACGATTTCAACACCAGCCTGCCGCTCGGACCTGACGAGGACTACTGGGGTACCTGCCCGGGCTGCGATGCCTTCGGCTATTCCGACACCGACGGCAACCCGTGGGCGGGCGATTACGACCGGCCGGGCCGCGTGAAGGTCAAGAACCAGGGCCTGCAGGCCAACATCAACTGGAAGGCTGGCAGCATCGACATCACGTCCATCACGGCCTTCACCAACGTCAAGCGCCTGCAGCAGGAAGACTCGGACATGAATCCGTTCCTCGGCGCCGGCCAGGAACTTTCGTTCATTGCGCCCAACTTCGGCGCTGATACGGACACCTGGTCGCAGGAGCTTCGCTTCGCGGGCTCCGCCGAGCGGCTGCGCTGGCTGGCGGGCGCCTACTACTTCCACAACAAGGTCAAGGGACACTACACGCTCAACACCGACGCGATCGGCTTCGTGCGCATGGACGCGAACTACACGCAGAAGACGCGGTCGGTGGACCTCTTCGGTCAACTCGAGTTCGACCTGTCCGATACCTTCACGGTCATCGCGGGGCTGCGCTGGACGGACGAAAAGAAGGACCTCGACTTCAGCAACATCGACTCGTCCGGCATCACGGCGTTCTGCAGCACGGAGCCGGATCCGATCGCGGCCGGCTGCTTCAATCCCGTGCCGACACCGCTCAGCGCCTGGCGGCCGACACCTGACCACATGATCCTGTTCAACAAGTCGACGGTCGGTTCTCTCGCGCGGCAGAAGGAGAGCTACCTGACCGGCCGCCTGCAGCTGAACTGGAAGGCGGGCGAGGACCTGCTGGTCTACGGTTCCTATTCGCACGGCAAGAAGTCCAAGGGCTTCAACAACGGCTTTCTCGACACCACGCTGGTGTTCGGCAACAACCCGCTGGAGGCCATTCCCTTCGACTCGGAGACGCTGGACGCCTTCGAACTCGGCGTGAAGTCGACGGTGCTGTCCGACACCACACGACTGAACGCCGCGGTGTTCTACTACGACTATCAGGACTTCCAGACCTTCCAGTGGCTGATCCTGAACCAGGTGATCTTCAACACCGACGCCGAGGTCTACGGCGCGGAGATCGAGATCGACAGCCGGCCCATCGAGGGGCTTACGCTGCAGTTCGGGCTCGGCACGCTGCATGCGGTCGCGAAGGACATCCCGACCATCACTGGCGATGCGATCCGCGACCGCGAGATGGTCGGTGCACCGGATCTCAGCGTGAACGGACTCGTTCGCTACGAATGGCCGGTGCTCGGCGGCAGGTTCGGGCTGCAGGCCTCGGGCAGCTACCAGAAGGACATCTGGTATGACATCCAGAACCACCCGATCTCGCGCGAGAACGGCTACACGGTCGTGAACTTCCGCGCCTCGTACACGGGCGGCGACGGTGCCTGGGAGCTCTATGCCTGGCTGAACAACGCCTTCAAGGAGAAGTACAAGTCCTACACCTTCGACTTCTCGGGGCTGTTTGGCTTCAACCAGCAGGCGGCCGGCTTGCCGCGCTGGTGGGGTGTGGGTGCACGCGTGAATTTCGGGGGCTCGCGCTGAGGGAGGAAGCCACGCGCCGGCGGGATGCCGGCGCGTGGTGATTTCCGCAGCGCCGGGTTCCGGCGTGCGCGCCCGGCGCGAATCCGGCAGACTCCACCTCCCCGCAGAATGATTCTGAAAGAGATGCAGGAGGCTGCCCATGACCATCGCCCTGAACGTGAATGGTGCGGCGCGGACCGTCGACGTCGAATCCGACACGCCGCTGCTGTGGGTGCTGCGCGATGAGCTGCGCCTGACGGGAACCAAGTTCGGCTGCGGCATGGCGCAGTGCGGCGCCTGCACCGTGCAGGTCGAGGGGCAGCCCGTGCGCTCCTGCGTCACGCCGGTCTCCGCGGTCGCCGGCAAGCGCGTCGTGACCATCGAGGGGCTCACGGGACGCGAGGCGCAGGCGCTGCAGAACGCCTGGGTACACCACGACACGCCGCAGTGCGGCTACTGTCAGTCGGGTCAGATCATCGCCGCGGAGGCGCTGCTGCGCGCGAAGCCGCAGCCCACCGATGCCGACATCGACGCAGCACTGGCCGGCAACCTCTGCCGTTGCGCCAGCTATCCGCGCATCCGCAAAGCCATCAGGACGGCGGCCGAGTCGCTGCAGGAGCGCAGGTCATGAGCGCCAACGCTGACCTTTCCACCACGCGCCGCGAGCTGCTGCGCGCGGCCGGCATGCTGGTGGTCGGCGCGGCGCTGCCGCTGCACGCGCGCATGGGGCGCCTGCTCGGTGCCGAGGCCGAAGCGTCCGCCGCGGCACCGTGGGTCGCGAACGCCTTCGTGCGCATCGCACCGGACAGCACGGTCACAGTGCTGTCGCCCAACATCGAGTTCGGTCAGGGACCCTTCACGGGGTTCGCGACCCTGGTCGCGGACGAGCTCGATGCCGACTGGTCGCAGATGCGCGCCGAGCACGCGCCCGCGGACGTGAAGCTCTACGCGAACCCGATGGTCGGGATACAGGGCACCGGTGGTTCGTCGTCGATGTCCGCGTCGTACGCCAACCTGCGCAAGGCGGCCGCCGCGGCACGTGCGATGCTGGTCGCGGCGGCCGCGCAGGCCTGGCAGGTGCCGGCCGCGGAGATCACGATCGAGCGCGGCGTCATGCGCCACGCGGCCGGCGGCCGCGAGGGGCGCTTCGGTGATTTCGTCGCGGCGGCCGCACGGCTCACGCCGCCCGCGGACCCGGTCCTCAAGACGCCCGATCGCTTCATTTACATTGGCAAGACGGTGCCGAAGCTGGACACGCGCGCCAAGTCCGACGGCAGCGCGCAATACACACTGGATATCTACCGCGAGAACATGCTGGTCGCGGTGGTCGCACATCCGCCGAGATTCGGCGCCAGGGTTGCCTCCTTCGACGATGCGGCCGCGCGCCAGGTTCGTGGCGTGGTCGACGTGAAGCGCACCGATTTCGGCGTGGCCGTGTATGCGACGAATACCTGGGCCGCACTGCGCGGCCGGCAGGTGCTCACGGTGCAGTGGCAGGAGGAGGGTGCGGAGCGGCGCTCAACCGCGGAAATGGAGGCGGAGGCGCGGGTGCTCGCGCGCAAGCGCGGCAAGGTGGTCGGCGAGCGCGGCTCGGTCGATGCGGCCTTCGCAACCGCTCACGGGATCGTCGATGCAGAGTACAGCTTCCCGTATCTCGCTCATGCGCCGCTCGAGCCGCTGGATGCCGTGATCGAGCGGCGTGGCGAACTCATCGAGGTCTGGATGGGCAGCCAGTTCCAGACCATCGATCACACCGTGATCGCCAGGGTGTGCGGGGTGAGGCCGGAACAGGTGAAGCTCAACACCATGCTCGCGGGCGGCAGCTTCGGGCGGCGCGCCCAGGCGGATGGGGACTTCGCGGCCGAGGCTGCGGCGGTGTTCATGGCCGCGGGCGGTGAGCGCCCCGTGAAGCTCATGTGGACGCGCGAGGACGACATCCGCGGCGGCTTCTATCGGCCGCAGACGGTGCATCGGCTGCGCGGCGCCCTGGACGCGGACGGCAACATCGTCGCCTGGGAGCAGGTCGTTGCCGGCCGCTCGATCCTGATCGGGTCGAGCTTCGAGGGCGAGGTGAAGGATGGCATCGACATGACCATGGTCGAGGGCGCCTCGAACCTGCCGTACGCCATTCCGAACCTGAACGTGTCCGTGCACGTGACGAAATCACCGGTGCCCGTTCTGTGGTGGCGCTCCGTCGGCCACACGCACACCGGTTACGCGGTCGAGGCCTTCATGGACGAGCTGCTGGAGCGCGCCGGCAGGGATCCGGTGCAGGGTCGGCTCGCGCTGCTCAAGGACCACCCGCGCATGGCGGCCGTGCTCAGGCGCGTCGCCGAAATGTCGAACTGGGGCGCTGCGGTGCCGGCGGGCCGCGCGCGCGGCGTTGCGGTCGTGCACTCCTTCAACAGCTGGGTGGCGGAGATCGCCGAGGTGTCGCAGGGCGCCTCGGGCGAGCCGCGTGTGCACAAGGTCTGGTGCGCCGTCGACTGCGGCCGCGTCGTGAATCCGGACGTCGTCGTGCAGCAGATGGAGAGCGGCATCGGCTACGGCCTCAGCGCGGTGCTGTTCAACGAAATCACGCTGGAGCAAGGCACGGTGCGGCAGTCGAACTTCCACGACTACCGCTCGCTGCGCATCGGTGAGATGCCGGAAGTCGAGGTTGCGCTGATGCCGTCGGAGGCACAGCCGACTGGTGTCGGTGAGCCGGGCACCCCACCGATCGCGCCTGCAGTTGCGAACGCGCTTCGCCGCCTCACGGGCAAGACGCCGCGCGAGCTGCCGATCGTGCGGCAGGCCTGAACAGGACTCGTGCCCGCTCCGCGGGTCCCGAGCGGCGGGTCTGAGGCCGCAGCGATTGACCGTGTTCATGCAACGACCGATCAAAGACGCCCGGCGCAGGGTGTTCCTGATCCTGGACAACCTGAACGTGCACAAGGCCAACGCGGTGCGCGACTGGCTGGCCGAACACAGCAACCGCATCGAAGCGTTCTACCTGCGACCGTACTCACCGGAGCCGAATCCGGGCGAATACTTCAACGGCGATCTGAAGGGTGCGGTCCAGCGCGGCATTCCGCCGAAGGACGTGAAGGACCTGAAGCGAACCATGCTCAGTCACTCGCGCCGCATCCAGGAGTCCCCGGCTCGCGTGCGAGCCTGCTTCTTCATGAACCGCCACATCAAGCATGCCGCGTAGGTCCAATGCAATGCTGCCTGATCTTTCGCTGCTATCGATGCGACGCTCGGTGGATGGTCGGCAATTGCGCTCCGGGCCACCGCGGCCGGGTCATGATGTCGACCGAGGCCGGCATCAGGAATGCCGGGCGCTGCTGACGAAGCTGTCTGCCCTGTCTTGACCAGCGGAACCGGAACGCACAAGACGCCGCTCGACGAAGTCCGCGCCGGAGAGTAGCTTCGGTGCCAGGAATGAGGACAGTGGATGTTGCGGACGGGAGCCCTCGGTCCGGTCGCGTGGCGATCGGCGCTGGTCAGCCGCACCGTTGCGGGGCTGACAGACCAGCAGCGGACCCGGCGCTGGCAGGGTCGATGATTCCCGGGAGTCGTGTTTCCAATAGACGCGATCCAGTCGCTCCCAGCGGAGGTTCGCGAAAAGGAGACTCATCATGCCTGCTACCGTGTGGCGTTCCCGCATTGCCCCGAAAGTCGTGCTCGCCTGCATCGGTGTGATCGGCGCTGTTGGCTCGGCCTCCGCGGTGCCGCCCACCTTGAACAGTTCAGGGTTGACTCCGCAGCAGTGCTATCGCCGGGACTCTGACTGCACGCAGATGTGCGGCGAGGTGACCGGCGACATGCGATACGAGTGCTTCTCGATCTGTGACCGGAGGCCGGACCGATGCCTTGCTACCGGGGAGTGGACGGACTCGCTGCAGGTTGATCCTGGTACCGGCAAGCCGCCCGACAAGAGAGACCTGCTGCTGTCGCTCTTCATGCGGATGCTGATGGTCGTGGGTGATTCGGACAAGGACGGAGTGGTGTCCCCGAAGGAGATCCAGGGACTGAAGGACAAAGTGTTCGTGAAGGGGTACGCCGGCGAACGTGCACAGAAGCCGGCCACCCCCGATCAACAGTGACCGACGGCAGGGATCAGCGACAGTCGCCAGAGATGCAGCCACTTCGGGCGGGCCTGGCGAGGCGGGCCCGCCGCGTCGCGCACGGGCGGCCTGGGGGTCGTGAGGCTGTCGGGAGCCTGTTCCATTGCAGTGGGGAGCGGCACAGGAGCAACAGATGAAGCTCGGGCTGGCGCTGGGATACTCGGGATCGAAGATGATGGTCGACATGGACCTGATCCGCGCGGTCGAGGCGGCGGGCTTCGACAGCGTCTGGACCGCGGAGGCCTATGGCTCCGACGCGGTCAGTCCCTGTGCGTGGATTCTGGCGCAGACGACGAAGATCAAGTGCGGCACGGCCATCATGCAGATGAGCGCCCGCACGCCGTCGATGGCCGCGATGACCGCGATGACGCTGGATGCGCTCTCGGGCGGGCGCTTCATCCTGGGTGTCGGCCCCTCCGGTCCGCAGGTCATCGAAGGCTGGCACGGTGAGCTCTACGGCAAGCCGTTGACGCGCACCCGCGAGTACATCGCGATCGTCCGGCAGATCCTGAAGCGCGAGGCGCCGCTGGAGTTCCAGGGCGAGTGTTATCACATCCCGAACCGTGGGCCGGGCTCCACCGGTCTCGGCAAACCGCTGAAGTCGATCCTGTACGGCAACCCGGCGCTGCCGATCTACACGGGCACGATCTCGCCCGCCGGTGTGCGGACGGCCGCGGAGATCGCCGACGGCTTCTTCCCCGTGTTCATGAATCCGGAGCGCTTCGACCTGTTCGCCGAGCCGCTCGCACAGGGCTTCGCGCAGTCGGAGCGCGGGAAGGGGCTGGGCAGCTTCGAGATCGCGCCGCTCGTGCATCTGTCGATGCATGACGATCTCGACCGGGCGCGGCTGCCCGTCAAGCAGATGCTGGCGCTGTACATCGGCGGCATGGGCGCGCGCGGCAGGAATTTCTACAACGACTACGCGACGCGCCTGGGCTACGAGGCCGAGGCCGTCCGCATCCAGGATCTGTATCTCGGGGGCCGGCGCGACGAGGCGGTTGCCGCGGTTCCTGACCGGCTCGTCGATGAATTGGCCCTCGTGGGTCCGCCGGAGCGCATCCGCGAGCGTCTCGGTGTGTGGAAACGGGCCGGCGAGCAGCACCACGTCACGTCCATGCTGCTGATGTCGGGTGATGTCGAGGCGCTGCGCTTCATTGCCGGGCACATCGGCTGAGCGGATCGCGGCCCCCGGGACTTGCAGCAGGCGGGCGACCGGGAGCAAGCTGGCAACCACATACAGGCAGGCGTGTTCGCGCCAGTCTGACGCGGCCACCGGGAGAGACGAGCCATGGCTTATCTCGATTGGAATCCCGCCTTCGAGACCGGCGTCCCCGGGATCGACTATGAGCATCGCCGCCTGGTCGACATGCTCAACGCGATCAATGAAATGATCTCGCACCAGGCCGGGCCTCGCGAAGTGGCCGACGTCCTGGCCGACTTCCACGCGCTGGCCTCGGCGCACTTCGCCCTTGAAGAGAAGATCATGCGCGACCAGAAGTTCGCGGGGCTTCAGGCGCGGCAGCAGAATCATTATCGGCTGCTCGACGAAGTCCGCGACATCATGGATGACTACGAGGATGGATCACTGCGTGCCGGCAACAGCCTGCCCGAGACGCTCAAGCAGTGGCTCGCGAAGGCCATGGACGTCGATGTCCAGCTGTTCGCCGGAATCAGCGACGCCGGGCTGCGCAAGAGTGGATTGAGCCGGTCCTGAGCAGCCACGCGGCTCCGGAGCGCGGGGCGCCCGGGCGGTTCCGTTGCCGTGTTTCGCCGGCCCCTGAAGCCCGGCAGTCAGCCGCGCGGCACCGTTGCCGGCGATGCGCCGCTCAGGTCTTTCCGCCCGCGAAGCGATCCGTCGCGCTGATGAGCTCGTGCGTGTTCCCGGGCTCGAACGCGGAATGTCCCGCATCCGGCACGATGCGGAAATCCGCCTCGGGCCAGGCGCGGTGCAGGTCCCAGGCCGTCATCATGGGGCAGACGACGTCGTAGCGGCCCTGCACGATCACGGCGGGGATGTGCCGGATGCGGCCGATGTCGTCGAGCAGCTGGTTCTCGTGGCGGAAGAAGCCGCCATTCACGAAGTAATGGCATTCGATGCGCGCGATGGCGAGCGCGTAGCGGTCCTCGCTCCAGTGCGTGACCGTCTTCTCGCTGGGGATCAGATGCGAGGTCGAGCCTTCCCAGACCGACCAGGCGCGTGCCGCGGACTGCGCCACGACGGGATCGCCGCTGGTCAGGCGCCGATGGTAGGCGCGGATCATGTCGCCGCGCTCCGCGGGCGGGATCGCGTCGCGATAGGCCTCCCAGGCGTCGGGATACACCGCGTCGGTTCCCGACTGGTAGAACCACTCGAGCTCGCGCCGGCGCAGCAGGAAGATGCCGCGCAGCACGATCTCCGTGACGCGCTCCGGGTGCGTCTCGGCGTATGCGAGCGACAGCGTCGAGCCCCAGGAGCCGCCGAACACGAGCCAGCGGTCGATGCCCAGGGACTCACGCAGCCGCTCGATATCGGCAACCAGATGCCAGGTGGTGTTGGCCTCGAGGCTCGCATGGGGGAGGCTGCGACCGCAGCCGCGCTGGTCGAACACGACGATGCGGTAGCGCGCCGGATCGAAGAAGCGCCGCGAACGCGAATCGGCGCCCGCGCCGGGTCCGCCGTGCACGAACACCGCGGGCTTGCCGCGCGGATTGCCGCATTCCTCCCAGTAGATGGAGTGCCCGTCGCCGACGTCCAGCTGACCCTGACGGTACGGCGCGAGTTCGGGGTACATCGTGCGGCGGGTATCGGTCATGACGCGAGCCTTCGAATCGGGGCGATCACGCCGACGCACGGGTCATGAAGCGCCACCCGCGCCGGCACCCCCAGTCTCGCAAGGACGCGCCGCGTGCCGCAAGCGGAAGAGGGGATGGGGAAACGCGGACATTCGCGATTCCGGGAACGATGCGGAGATGGGGGCACTCACGATTCCTTGACAGGCTGGCTCACGGCGCGGGCTGCAACGGCGGGCTCGCCTCGTCTCGCGGGAAATCCTGACGCTCGACTCGGCGACCCGCCTGCGCGCCCGCGCCTGCCGATCCCTCCAGCGGGAATCGTGAATGCCCGCATTTCCGCGCGCCGTCAGCCGACGTCTCCCGGAATCGCGAATGTCCTCACCACCGCCCGGTATCGGCATTCCAGCCGCACATCGGCTATGACCATCCGGGCGGCACTGTCCAGGCCAGCACCACCGCGCCGGTATCAGAATTCCACCCGCACGCCGGCGGTGACGCCGCGGCCCGGCAGCGGCAGCTCGTCCTTGAGCGGCGAGCTGTGCAGCCGCGCGTCCTGATCCAGCAGGTTGTTGCCGCGCAGAAACAGCAGCCAGCGTGAGGCACCGCGCAGGATCGTGCAGCTCGCGTCCGCATTCAGCATCGTATAGCCGTCCGTGGGCCGCTCGCGGTCCGCCACGTCGCGCTGGCGGAAGGCGCGCTGCGCCTCGACCGCGATGCTCCAGGCGCCGCGGTCGAAGCGCAGACTCGCACCCGCGCGCAACGGCGGCATGCGCGGCAGGTCGCCGCCGCCGTCGAGCCGGCCGCGCACGTAGTCGGCCATGGCCCCCACGGTCAGCGTGCCGCCCGCCAGATTCACGGAGCGCTCGAGGCTGGCCTCGAAGCCGTAGAATTTCGCATCGCGCTGCGCGAAGCGATACACGGGCAGCGGTTCCTCGCCGCCGGCCGTGAGGCCGGTGGGCGCGAGATAGATGTAGCCGTCGTAGCGGTTCAGCCAGGCGGCGATTTCGTAGCGCAGCGCGCCTGCGGTGCGCCGCAGTCCCAGATCGATGGTCAGCGCGCGCTCGCGGCCGAAGTCGGGATTGCCGATCTCGAACTGGCGCGTGGCGGCGTGCGGACCGTCGGCGTAGAGCTCTGTGGCGCTCGGGTGGCGCTCGGTACGCGTGAGGCTGAGCGCGATGCCGTGGTCCGCGCCCAGCTTCCACAGCGCGCCGGCCGAGAGGCTCAGTGCCGTGCCATCGTAGCCGGACAATCCCGTCGCGGCCGCGGGCTCGATGTCGAGATTTTCGAGCCGCACGCCGAATTCCAGCGACCAGCGGCCGAAATCGCGCTGCTCGAAACCATACAGCGCGAGGCTTCTGGTGCGCGAGCCCGGCACGAAGGCTTCATCACCGGCCGCGTGGAAATCGATGTCGGTCCACTGCAGGCCGAACACGCCATCGAAGCCGCCGATCGTCGCCTGGTCGATCATCAGCCGCAGTTCGCGGCCGTCGAGTTCGAACTCGGTGCCGACCTCGCCGCCGGGCTCGACCTCGGCATGCTCATAGGCATTCAGCAGCCCGCGCAGGCGGATGGCTGTCACGAACGGGGTGTCGAGGTCGAGCCGGCCGGCGAGGTCGAGCCGGTCCTGCCGCATCTCGACGTCTGCTCCGTCCTCGAGCGGAATGCCGTAGCTCGAATCGAAGCCGCTCCAGGCGAGTCCCAGATGGCCGCGATCACCGACCCACGACAGGCCGG
>CAYWMY010000015.1:11557-18849 GCA_964459405.1 uncultured Steroidobacteraceae bacterium
TCCTGGTTCGGGTGCGGGTGTTCGGCGCGCGACCGCGTGAGGCCTCCGGCGCCTCGCCGGCCGCCAGCAGTTCCTCGCGCAGGCTTCGCGACCGCGTGAAGCCCGGGATCGAGTAATCGTCGGTCTCGCGCCAGGCGCCATCGACGTGCAGCAGCAGGTGGCCGATGCCGGCGTCCAGCCGTCCGGAAGTCGCGCGTTCATCGAGCGCGCTGTCGGCGCGCAGCTCCGCCACACCCTCGACGCCCTCGCGCCGCTCGTCGTGCAGCCGGGTGGTCACGATGTTCACGACGCCGCCGGCGGCGCCGCTGCCGTACAGCAATGTCGCGGGGCCGCGCACGACCTCGATCTGTTCGGCGAGCGCGGGTTCGATCGGCACTGCGTGATCTTCCGAGAGACCGGAGACATCGAGCGCGGCGAGCCCGTCCGCCAGCACCTGCACGCGCTCACCGCCGACGCCGCGGATCACGGGCCGCGACGCCGCGGGACCGTAGAACGTCGAGCTCATGCCCGGCTCGCGCGCCAGCGTTTCGCCGAGACTCGGCGCCAGCATCACGCGCAGTTCGTCGCCGGTCAGTACCGAGGTGGGCTGGGTCAGCTCGCCTGTGGCGCCTTCGATGGGCACGGCCGTGACGACGACTTCGCGCAGCACGTCTTCAGCGGCGTGACTGGCGGACAGGAACAGAGATGCCGCAATGGCCGCGGCCAGCAGGCCGGGACGATTCTTCATGATGGGCTCGCTCCGGGCGCGTCGCGAGGGCGCGCTCCGTCGATGGGTTCACGCAATGCCGGGCATCCGGCGAACAGTGATCCGAAGCGGAGGCCGCCGCGGAGGTCCAGCAGTTCACGGGATGCCGGAATTCCGGCGATCAGCGATCAGGTGGGCGAGGCGGGTGGGGCGCGCGGGGAATAGCCGCGCGGTGTGGCTTGCGCGGGCCCCGCGGGGATATCGGTATCGGCCGGCGCGATTGCGGGCAGGAACGGCAGCGTGAATGTGGCGCCTGGCGGGCCGATGCCCGTGCGATCGGCGGCCACGCAGAGATCGCAGACGGTGTGCGAACCCCCGCGATCCTGCTCCGGTTGCGGCAGGTGCAGGTGACCGGCCGCGGCGACCTGCAGCAGCAGCAGCGCAGCCGCCAGCGCCGCCGCGAGGCGGCGTCCGGTGGCGCAGGCGAGCAGCTGGCGCAGGCGTTCCATCGAAGCGTCCGTTGTCTGTCGTGAGGGCTGTCGCGCCGCAGAAGGAAACAAGGGAATTCCACATCTCCTCCGCGCGCGACGGCGATGATCCAGCCGGCGGACCCGGAAAACCAGGAAGGTCCCCGATTTCCCGTGTCCCTCTTCGGCGGCGGCGCGGGAGAAGCGGGGGCGACTAAGCCCCACCGGTGCTCCGCTGTCAAGCCGGCCGGTTCGCAGGCCGCTCCGCGCTCCGGCCGGCTGCCATAATGGCGGCCGGTCGATTCATGCCCCGCCGCGCCGCGAAGGCTCCGAGCGGTGGCGTGCCGGTCAAGAGGCGCAGCAACCGGAGTGCACGAGGCGTGAGGGTTTCGGTCGAACAGCTGGAGCGGGAACTCGCGCGCGGGCAGCGCGCCGTGTGCCTGGTCGCGGGCGATGAGCCGCTCGGCGTCGGCGAGGCGGCGGATGCCTTCCGCGCGCGGGCGCGCGAGCAGGGCTTCACCGAGCGCGAGGTGTTCGATGTCGCACGCAATTTCGACTGGGGCGCCGTGCTGCAGTCGAGCCAGTCGCTGTCGCTGTTCGCCTCGTGCCGACTGCTGGAGCTGCGCCTCGCGAGCGCGAAGCCGGGCGCGGAAGGCGGCCGGATGCTGGCCGCGCTCGCGGCCGATCCCGGGCCGGACAATCGCGTGCTGGTCGTTGCACCCCGTCTCGACAAGGACGCGCTCGCGAGCGCCTGGGTGAAGGCTTTCGATGCGCACGGCCTGCTGGTGCAGGTCTGGCCCGTCGAGATCGCCGCGCTGCCGAAGTGGATCGCCGCGCGCGCGGGCCGGCTCGGTCTCGAGCTCGATGCCGAGGGTGCACGGCTCATCGCCGGGCGCGTCGAGGGTAACCTGCTCGCGGCGCACCAGGAGATCGCCAAACTGCATCTGCTGCTGGGGCCGGGGAAGGTCAGCGTCGAAGCGGTTGCGGACGCCGTGGCGGACAGTACGCGCTACAACGTCTTCCAGCTGGGCGAGGCGGCGCTCGCGGGCGAGACCGCGCGTGCGCTGCGGATCCTCGAGGGGCTGCGCGCCGAGGGCACCGAAGCCACGCTGGTGTTGTGGGCGCTCGCGCGCGAAGTGCGTACCGTCGCCTCCGTGCAGTCGGGTCATGCGCCGAAGGCCTTCAACCGCTTCGAGGAGCGGCGCATCGCGCTCGCAGCCGCCGCGGCGAAGCGCTTCGGCCGTCGCCGCGTGGAGCCGCTGCTCGCCCGCGCGAGCCACATCGACACGCTGATCAAGAGCTCGGCACGCGAGGCCGCCTGGACCGGGATCATCGCGCTGGTCGCGACGCTGTCCGGCGCGCAGGCCCTGCGCGCGCCGCTGCCGCAGGACTGAAGTGCGGCCGCTCGGCATCTTCGGCGGGACCTTCGATCCGGTGCACCACGGCCATCTGCGCACGGCGATCGAGATCGCCGAGGCGGTCGATGCCGAGCGCGTGCTGATGATCCCCGCCGGCCATCCACCACACCGCCGCCCGCCGGTCGCCGACGGCTCCACGCGCCTCGCGCTGCTCCGGGCCGCGATCACCGACGAGCCGCGCCTCGCGGCGGATGACCGCGAACTGCGACGCGAAGGACCCTCGTTCACGGTGCTCACGCTCGAGGAACTGCGTCGCGAACGCGGGTCGCAGCCGCTGCTGCTGCTGCTCGGCATGGATGCCTTCGCGGGTCTCGCGGGCTGGCACCGCTGGACGGAGCTGATCGGGCTTGCGCACCTTGTCGTCGCGCACCGTCCGGGCTGGGCCCCACCGGCCGGGGGGCCGGTGAGCGAGCTGTGGCGCGAACGTGGCGGTCACGATCCTGCCGTGGTCAGAGCGGCGCCGGCCGGGCGGGTGCTGGCGGTGCCCACGACCCAGCTCGACATTTCCGCCTCAGGATTACGCGAAATGCTGGCGCGAGGACGCGATCCGCGCTACTTGATGCCCGAAGCGGTGCGTAGGATGATCCACGAAACGGGTATTTACGCCCGAAAAGGTGAACCGCAGGGATGACCTCAACGCCGAAGCCCCGCAAGCGCCCATCCAAGTCCGCGACCACCCGCCCCCGCGCCAGGAAGAAGAAGGCGCCAGGCCTCACCGATCTGGTCCTCGCCGCGCTCGAGGACATGAAGGCGCAGAACGTCAAGGTTCTCGATGTCCGCAAGCTGACCGATGTCGCCGACACCATGATCGTCGCGAGCGGCACTTCCGACCGTCACGTGCGGTCCATCGCGAGCCGCCTCGTCGAAAAGATGAAACACAGCGGCCACCAGCCCTTCGGCGTCGAAGGCGAGCGCGATGGGGAATGGGTGCTCGTCGACCTGCAGGACGTGATCGTACACATCATGCTGCCGCGCATCCGTGAGTTCTACGGCCTCGAGAAGCTCTGGGAAGTGCGTCCCGGCGGCACTGCCGCGGCCTGAGTGTCGCGGGGCCGCGGGACACTGTCGTCGATGTTCGCGGTCCGCACGTCCTGCATGCGCTTCGCCAGCGTGCGACGTGTGTTCACGGCCGCTGCCGGAGCGGGCGCATAGATGCGGTGGCGTCTGGTCGCGGCGGGCACGCGGCTGCCCGCGTGGGTCAACGACGCCTGCGCTGATTACGCTGCGCGCTTTGGTTCCGGGCTGCGCTTCGAACTGCGCGAGATCCCCGTGATCTCGCGGGGCCGCGGCGCGGATGCCGCACGTGCGCGTGACCAGGAGGGCGCACGCATGCTGGCCGCCATCGAGGCCGGCATGTACGTCGTGACGCTCGAGGTCGGTGGCCGCGCGTTGTCGAGCGAGGCGCTGGCGCAGTGGATGGCGGATCGGCAGCGGGATGGCCGCGACGTGGCGTTGCTGATCGGCGGACCCGACGGACTCGCGCCTGCCTGCCTCGCGCGCGCCGATTACCGCTGGTCGCTGTCGCCACTCACTTTTCCGCATGGTCTGGTGCGCGTCATGGTCGTCGAACAGCTCTATCGCGCGCAGAGTATCCTGAGGAACCATCCCTATCATCGCGGTGACTCGTGACGTCCCTGTGTCTCGCTTCGGCCAGTCCGCGCCGCAGCCAGCTGCTCGCGCAGATCGGTGTGCCCCATGTCACGATGGCCACCGCTGCCGACGAATCCCGGCTGGCGCATGAGTCGCCGCAGGCCTATGCGCGTCGACTCGCCGCGGACAAGGCACGCGCTGCGATCGCGGCCGGCGCGGCCGGCGCGCGCACCGTGCTCGCGGCCGACACCTGCGTGGTGCTGGGCGATCGCATCCTCGGCAAGCCCGGCGACGAGGAGGAATGCGTCGCGATGCTGATGGCGCTGTCCGGCCGGGTGCACGAGGTGCTGACGGCCGTGGCCGTCGGCCATGACGCCGGGCTTGACGTGGAACTGTCGCGGAGCCTCGTGAGTTTCCGCACGCTCGATGCCGCGGAATGCCGCGACTACTGGGCGACCGGCGAGCCCGGCGACAAGGCGGGCGGCTACGCCGTCCAGGGCCTGGCGGCCGTGTTCATCGAGCGCATCGAGGGCAGCTATTCCGGTGTCATGGGCCTGCCGCTGTTCGAGACCGCACGGCTGCTCGCGCGCGCGGGCGTCGCCTGCTGGCAGGGTGCGGGAGCGCGACGATGACCGCCGAGATCCTCGTCAACGTCACACCACGCGAGAACCGCGCCGCACTGGTCGAGAACGGCGTGCTGCAGGAAGTGTTCATCGAGCGCATGAGCCATCGCGGGCTCATCAGCAACATCTACAAGGGCCGCGTGTCGCGTGTGCTGCCGGGCATGCAGGCCGCATTCATCGACATCGGCCTGGAGCGCACGGCCTTCCTGCACGCCTCGGACATCGCACCACCCGCCGACGCCGAGAACGGCCGCGGCGTGACGGCCCGGGAGAGCATCCGCGAGCTCGTCGCCGAGAGCGACGAGATCCTGGTGCAGGTGCTCAAGGATCCCATCGGCTCGAAGGGCGCGCGGCTCACGACCTACATCACGCTGCCCTCGCGCTGCCTCGTCTACATGCCCAAGGGCCACGGCGTCGGCGTTTCCTCGCGTGTGGAGGACGAACCCGAGCGCCAGCGCCTGCGTGAGGCCGTACAGGCTTTCGTGCGGCCCGAGGATGGCGGCGGCTACATCGTGCGCACGGCCGCCGAGGGTGTGCCCGTCGAGGCGCTGGCCGCCGACATGCTGTTCCTGCGCCGGCTGTGGGATCTGGTCCGGCTGCGCGCGACGACTGCGCGGCCCGGGGAACTGGTGCACGAGGATCATCCGCTGCACGTGCGCGTGCTGCGTGATCTGCTCGGGCCATCGGTGGACCGCGTGCAGGTCGATGCGCCGGCCGCGCATGCGGGCATGCTCGAGTTCGCACGCACCTTCATGCCGGAGAGCGAAGCCAAGGTGCAGCTCTACACGGGGCCACGCCCGATCTTCGACCTGTACAGCATCGACGACGAGATCGGCCGGGCTCTGGAGCGCAAGGTGCCGCTCAAGTCCGGCGGCTACCTGATGCTGGACCAGACGGAGGCGATGACGACCATCGATGTGAACACGGGCGCCTTCGTCGGCCATCGCAACCTGGAGGACACGATCTTCCGTACCAACCTCGAGGCGGCCGTGGCGATCGCGCGCCAGCTCAGGCTGCGGAACCTGGGCGGCATCATCATCGTCGACTTCATCGACATGCAGGATCCGGAGCACCGCAACCAGGTGCTGCAGGCGTTGAACCAGGCGACCACGGGCGACCACGCGCGCATGCGCATTTCGTCCGTCTCCGCGCTGGGACTCGTGGAGATCACACGCAAGCGCACGCGCGAGAGCCTGGAACATATGATGTGCCGGCCCTGTCCCACCTGCGAGGGTCGCGGTTTCGTCAAGACTGCCGAGACGGTGGCCTACGACATTTTCCGCGACATCCTGCGCCAGTCCCGGCAGTTCAGCTTCAACGAGCTGCTGGTGCTGGCCCACGAGGACGTCATCGAGCTGCTGCTGGACGAGGAGTCGCCGGCGCTCGGCGAACTGGAGCTCGCCACCGGCAAGCCGATCCGTCTGCAGGTGGAGGCGCGGTATGCGGTGGACCAGTACGACGTCGTGCTGATCTAGCGTCGCATGCCGCAGGGATCTGTGGCGCACAACCCCCCGGGGGCGCGAGTTGAGTCGACAGGGACGCAGGTTGTGGCGCATGTTCGCGGGAGGCGTTGCCGCTGCCTTGATCCTGGCGGCCCTGCTCGTCGGCGCGCTGCGCCTCGTGCTCGCGCACGTCCCCGCCTATCAGGACGAGATTGCCGCGCGCGTGCGCACCGCGACGGGCATGACGCTGCGCTTCGACGGCCTCGACGCGCGGCTCGGGCTGCGCGGCCCCGAGATCTTCTTCGACGCCGCCCGAGTGCTGTCCGCGGACGGCGGTCGCGTGCTGCTGAGCGCGCGGGCTGGACGCGTCCGTATCGCCGTGATCCGTTCGCTGCTGCACCGCCGGCTCGAGATCGGGCGTCTCACGCTCGACGGCCCGCGACTGGGCGCCGTGATCTCCGCCGACGGGCGGGTGGAACTGGTCGGGCTCGAGGAACTGCTGCGGCCCGACCCGGCCCGGGGCCCCTTCAACCTCGCGCGCCTGCCGCAGGGCAGCTTCGAGATCCGCGACGCGCGCATCGACGTGCAGGACCGGCGTGCGGGTGCCGTGCCGCGCCTCTCGCTGGACGGCCTCGATGTCGAGCTCGAACGTTCGAGTCGTGCCGTACGCGTCCGCGGCGAACTGGATCTGCCGCGGCAGCTCGGCTCGTCGATCACCTGGAAGGCACGCGCCAGCGGCGATCTCTCGGGCTGGCGGGCGCTCGACTGGCGTGTGAGCGCGGACCTCGGCCGCATCGACTTCTCGCGATGGCGCGCACACCTTCCGGTGGTGCCGGGGCTGCCTGTGGCGGGCCGCGGCGATCTCAGGCTGAGCCTCCGCGGGCAGGGAACCCGGCCGCGGCAAGGTCTGCTGGACATCGATTTCAGTGACCTCGCCGCGAGCGTCCCGCCGGGACGCCCGCCGGTGCAGTATCGGCACCTGGCGGCGCGGGCCGTGCTGGGTGCGGCCGGCAACGGCTGGTCGGTCGAGCTCGAGCGGCTGCTGCTGCAGCGACCGGCGCGGGATG
>CAYWMY010000016.1:0-14575 GCA_964459405.1 uncultured Steroidobacteraceae bacterium
TCGTCGTCGACCATCTGGTAGCTGCCCTGCATCGCGCCGACCGGTGTTTCGATCACCGCGCCGCTCGAGTAGCGAAAGCCCTGGCCCGGCTTGAGGTAGGGCTGCTCGCCGACCACGCCGTCGCCGCGCACTTCCTGCACCTTGCCGTTGGCGTCGGTGATGATCCAGTGGCGCGTCATGAGCTTCGCGGCGATCGTGCCTTCGTTGCGCATCGTGATCGTGTAGGCGAACACGAAGCGGCTGTCCTCGGGGCTCGATTGCTCCTCGAGATAGCGCGTGTCGACGTCGACACTGATGTGGTGCTGCAGCGCGTTGACCATCGTGGATCCGGCAGTCATTTCAGGCGCACGGCCAGCACGTCGCAGGGCGCGGCGTGCAGCACGGTGTCCTCGGTGAAGTTGACGAGGATCGACAGCCCGTGACGCTCGCGGCTGCCCAGCACGATGAGGTCGGCACGCTGCTCCTCGGCCGCGCGCACGATCTCCGCCTTGATGTTGCCGGCTGCGACCTGCTGCGACCCGAGCGCAACACCCGTGCGCTTCGCGAGTTCCGCGAGCCGTTCCTTGGCCCGTTCGATGAGTTCCTCCTCGATCTGGACCGCGGGCAGCAGCGTCTCGCCGATCGGCTCCACGGGCACGAACTCGACCACGTGCAGCATCGACACCTCTGCGCCCGTGACCTCCGCGATGGACAGTGCGCGGCGCGCGATGATGTCACTGCTGTCGGTCAGGTCGACGACCACCAGGATGCGACGATAGACACCCATGCTTGAACTCCCCTGATTGGCCCGATTATACGGTGCCGGCGGTGGGCGGCGCGTCCCGGCGTGCGGCGGGCGCGACGTGGATCGGAGCCGCGACCATGACGCCGGTCGCCGTCGGTGGTTCAGGGCGGCCAGGCGGCCAGCGCACCGAACTCGGCGGCGGTCAGCGTCTCGGGTCGCCGGCCTGGATCGATGCCGCAGGCCACGAAGGTGGATTCGTCGATGAGGCCGCGCAGGCCGTTGCGCAGCGTCTTGCGCCGCATGGAGAACGCCGCTGCGACCAGGGCCGCGAAGCGCTGCGGGTCCGGTAGCGGGAACGGCGGTTCAGCCAGCGGCACCAGCCGCACGACCGCCGAGTCCACGCGCGGGGGCGGCCGGAAGGCGCCGGGGCCCACACGGAACAGCCGCTCGGCGCGGCAGCGCGTCGCGAGCATGACCGTGAGCCGGCCGTAATCGCCGCTGCCCGGCGCGGCGACCATGCGGTCCACGACCTCCTTCTGCAGCATGAAGTGCATGTCGCGGATCACCGCGGCGGCGTCGAGCAGGTGGAACAGCAGCGGTGTCGAGATGTTGTAGGGCAGGTTGCCGACGAGCCTGAGCGGCGGGCCACCCCGGGCCAGCGCGGCGATGTCGACGTCGAGCGCATCCGCGAGGTGCACGGTCAGCCGGCCCGCGCCCGCACAGTGCCGCTCGAGCAGCGGCACGACGTCGCGGTCGATCTCGATGACCTCGAGGTGCCCGGCACGTTCGAGCAGCGGGCGCGTCAGTGCACCGAGCCCGGGCCCGATCTCGACGAGACGGTCCGCAGGCTGCGGATCGACGGCCGCGACGATGCGGCGGATGACCCCGGGGTCGTGCAGGAAATGCTGGCCGAACCGCTTGCGCGCGCGGATCACGGCCGTACGTCGCGCAGGCCGTGCATTGCCACCCGGCGAATCCCGGTGCGCATTCAGGCCGCAGCGAGCCGGCCGGCCAGTTCGATCGCAGCGAACAGGCTGCCGGGATTGGCGCGGCCGGTGCCGGCGAGGTCCAGCGCAGTGCCATGGTCGACCGAGGTGCGCACGATCGGCAGCCCCAGCGTCACGTTCACGGCGTGCCCGAAGCCCACGTGCTTGAGCACGGGCAGTCCCTGGTCGTGGAACATCGCGAGCACGGCATCGGCGCTTGCGAGTGAAGCCGGGGTGAACGCGGTGTCGGCGGGCACGGGCCCGCGCGCGTCGATGCCGCGGGCGCAGGCAGCGGCGACCGCCGGCGCGATGACATCCCGATCCTCGTGGCCCAGGTGGCCGCCTTCGCCCGCGTGCGGATTGAGGCCGAGCACCAGGATACGCGGTTCGGGGATGCGGAACTGGCGTCGCAATCCCTGGTCCAGTGCATCGAGCGTGGCGTCGAGCAGGTGGCGCGTGATCGCCGCCGGCACGTGCGCGAGCGGCAGATGCGTGGTTGCGAGCGCCACGCGCAGCCCGCCCGCCACGAGCAGCATGACCGGCAGGGGCGCGCCGAGCGCCTCGGCGAGATATTCCGTGTGGCCCGCGAACGGCACGCCGGCGTCGTTGATCACGCTCTTCTGCACCGGTGCCGTGACCATCGCGGCGTAACGGCCTTCACGGCAGCCGGCCGCGGCCTCGTCGATCAGTGCGAGCACGTAGCGCGCATTGCCGGCATCGAGCCGGCCCGCGACCGAGGGTCGCGCCAGCGGTACCGGCTGGACGGGCAGCGTGCCGGCGCGGTGCGGCCCGGGCGGTCGCGCGGCATCGAAGGTCTGCACGGCGACGTTCACGCCGAGCGCGGCCGCGCGCAGTTCGAACAGCTCCGGGTCGCCGGCAAACACGAGCTCGCAGGGCCAGTCGCGGCCGGCCGCCATGACGCAGAGCTCGGGTCCGATGCCCGCCGGTTCGCCGGAGGTGATGACGAGGCGCGGCGTGTGCACGCGTTCAGAGCACCTTGTATTCGACGTACGCCTCGTCCCGCAGGCGGCGCAGCCACAGCTCCGTTTCTTCGTCGGCCTTACTCTCGCGGATCGCGGCGAAGGCCTTGTTGCGCTTCATTTCGTCGGACTGGTCGTGTGTGCGCCGGCCGAGCAGCTGCACGATGTGCCATCCGAACTGGGAGTGGAACGGCGCACTGATCTCGTTCTCCTTGAGCGACGCCAGCACCTGCTCGAACTCGAGCACGAAGGTGCCCGGCGAGTTCCAGCCGAGATCGCCGCCCTGGCTCGCAGAGCCCTGGTCCTCCGAGGTCACGCTGGCGATTGCGGCGAAGTCCTCACCCTTCAGGATGCGCTCGCGGATCTCGGTCAGGCGCTGCTGTGTCAGCGCGTCGTCCTGGACCTCGTTGGGCTTGAGCAGGATGTGGCGCGCATGCGCCTGCTCCACGATCATCGGCTGGTCGACGCTGCGCCGGCCGTCGAGCCGCACGATGTGGATGCCGGTGGGCGTGCGGATGGGCGCACTCACCTGGCCTTCCTGCAGGTCGGTCACGGCCTCGGCGACGAACTGCGGCAGCTGCGAGCCCTTGCGCCAGCCCAGCTTGCCGCGTTCCAGCGCCGACTGCGCCTGCGAGTACTGCAGCGCGAGCCGGCCGAAATCCTCGCCATTGCCGGCCTTTTCGATGAGCTCCCGCGCCTTCTGCTCGACTTCGGCGATCTGCTGCGCCGTGGCAGCCTCGGGCAGCGACAGCAGGATGTGGGAAACGTCGAACTCCTCGCTGTCCAGACGGTTGCTCGACTCCCGCGCGAGGAACTGCTCGAGTTCGCGTGGCGAAACGTAGATCCGCTGCAGCACGTCGCGCTGCCGCAGCAGCTGCAGCGTGATTTCCTGCCGCAGGTCTTCGCGGTACAAAACGTAGTCGATGCCCTGCTCGGCCAGCGTCTGCGGCAGCTTCTCGAACTCGACGTTGTTGCGCGTCGCGATGTCGCGCAGCGCCTGGTTCAGCTGGTCGTCCGACACCTGGATGCCGAGCCGCTGCGCGCGCTGCAGCTGGACCTCCTGCAGGACCAGCCGGTCGAGGACCTGCTGGCGCAGGATCGGCATCGGGGGCAGCTGCTGCTGCTGTTCCCGCAGGCGCTGCATGACCTGGTGGACCTGGTAGTCGACCGTGCTCTGCAGCACGACGCCGTCATTGACGATCGCGGCGACCCGGTCCAGCCGCTCGCCGCGGCTCGACAGGTCGCGCGACTGCGCGAGTGCCACGCCGGTGGTTGCGAGGGTCAGTGTCAGCAGCAGCAGGGTGGAGCGGATCATGGCGTCGGGCATGGCTCAGGGCAGGGGGGTCCAGAGATCGCGCGAGTATCCCCGAACGGTATGTTCGAGAAAAGCATCGGACGACTTTCTGGCACTCGACAGACCCAGAAGTTCCACCTGCAGCGCGATCGCGGTGTCGCGTTCGCCGGTGCGGTTCGAGATGTAGCGCCGGCCGATGACGCGCGCGCGCCAGCAGCAGGAGGAGTACTCGACGCCACCGAATGTCTCGATGGCCTTGTGGTCCCGCAGCGAATGCACGTTGCGCGCGAACACGCGCCAGCGGCTGCTGATCGGCCAGACCGCGGCGGCTTCCCACTGCTCGACGTTCCCCTCGCGGAAGCGATAGCCGAGATTGACGAGCCGCCCGCCACCGGGGCGGTACTGCAGGTTGACTTCGCGGCGCCCCGTGTCGGTGTCGCCGCGGGCCCACTGCTGGGCCCAGTCCAGGTGCCAGTGGCGGTACACGGCGAGCGACACCTGCGCGACCAGGTCGGACGAGTCCTTGCGCGGCACCGTCTCGCCGGGCAGGGCCACGCGCGGCGACTCGAAGTAGTAGATCTGCCCGAGCATGGCCGACAGGCGCTGCCGGCCGGTGCGGTTGTCGATGACGCGCGTCGTGGCGCCGACCGCGATCTGGTTCGCGTCCGAAGCCCGGTCGCGGCCCAGGTAGCGGTTGGTCCGGAACAGCTGCGTCATGCTGAGATCCGGCAGGCCCGTGTCGAACACAGGCAGATCGTCCTGGTCACGGTACGGCACGTAGCTGTACAGCACGCGCGGCTCCAGTGTCTGCAGGTAGCGGCCACTCCCGGAGCTGCGATCGAAGAACAGGCCCGCATCGAGCGCGGCGATCGGCAGGCTGCGCGAGGGCGAGCGGTCCGCGCCGGGCGCCGTGTGCTGGAGATCGTAGTACGTGTAGCGGTAGCTCACGGACGGCGAGACGAAATAACCGGCGCCCCGCAGCATCCACGCGAGCTTCGGCGCCACGTCCACGCGCAGGCCACTCACGCCGTCGTCACGGTCGAAGTTGACGAACTCGGCGTCGTAGGAGGCACGGAATCGCCCGACCAGCGGCCATTCGCCACTCGTCACGACCTGCGGCAGCCGTGAGTAGGGCCGCACCAGCCGCTCGATGGACTGGTCGATGGTCTGGTAGTTCTGCACGAGCGCGTCGGCACGCACATGGCTGCCGCGATAGCTCAGCGTCGCGCGGCGATCGACATACGAGATGCTCGTGTTCTCGGGGCCGAGCCGGAAGTCCTCGAAGTAGTTGCCGTCGCTGGCATTGGCAGCGTCGATGGACAGCCGCAGCGAATCCAGGAAGTCCGTGCGGTGCACGAGGCGCGCGTAGCTGCGGTCGCGCCTGGCGACGTCGTCGTCGGGCAGGAAGTCGCCCTCGAGTGTGCCGCGGCTCGTACGCGTGAGGTAGCGGAACTCGCCGGCGCCCTGGAAGCCGCGCCGCGTCATCAGGCGCGGCGTGACGACCAGATCGTAGTTCGGCGCGAGGTTGAAGTAGTACGGCGTCGCGAACTCGAAGCCGCCTTTGCTGGAACGGCCGAAATCCGGGAACAGGAAGCCCGATTTGCGCGCGGCCGTGACAGGGAACGAGATGAACGGCGTATACAGTACCGGCACGCCCATGAAGTGCAGCCGCACATTGCGGCCCGTGCCCTGCTCCGCGTCGGGATCGATCCTGATGCGTGCGGCTTTGAGCATCCAGTCGTCGCGGCCCGCGGGACAGGTCGTGAAGCGCACGCGCCTCAGGGACAGTACCCCGTCGGGTGACACGGCGATCTCCCGGGCAGAGCCGCGTGCCGGGCGGCTGGGCAGCTCGAATTCCGCGGCACCCAGCTTCGCCCCGGCGTCGCTGGACCAGGATCCCGAGCCGCCCTTGACGCGCAGGTCGGGCTCACGGTAGACGACGTCGCCACTGACGGAGAATTCACCGGTGTCCTGGTTGTAGAGCGCCGACTCCGCGGTGATTTCGCGGTCACCCTGGCGCACCACGACCCTGCCTTCGAGGGTCGCATCGCCCTCCCGGGTCAGCGACGCGCTCTCGCTGGTGATCTCGATCGGCGCCTTGGTGTCGCGGGCCAGCTTCAGTTTCCTTCCGGACGGCCGGACGGCCGTCTCGCCGTCCGGCACGCAGCAGTCCGCCGCGGCCGGCGGCGGACATTCCTCGGCATGCGCAGCGGGCAGGAACAGGCCCACGAGGGCCAGCAGGGACACGGTTCGCAGAAGCAAGGCGGGAAATCCAGGGGCGTATTTTGCCGCCAGTTTATAATGCCGGCCCCGCTCTCGTCCCGGCCGCCAATGAATCAGCCTGCTTGTGCCGATCCGCGACGCGATGAACTGACCCGCTGGCTGAAGGACGAACTCGCGATCGAATCGATCCGCGTCGAGCCGGCCTCGGCCGATGCCAGCTTCCGGCGCTACTTCCGCGTCACCGTGCCCGGCCGCAGCCTGATCGTCATGGATGCACCGCCGGAGCGCGAGGATCTCGCGCCGTATCTCGCCGTGGCGGGCATGCTGGCAGATATGGGCCTCAACGTGCCGCGCGTGCTGGCACGCGACCTGCAGCGGGGCTACCTGCTGCTCACGGACCTGGGGCAGCGCCAGTACCTCGACGAATTGCGCCAGGGCGGCGATGCCGGGGCGCTGTACGCGGACGCGATCCGTGCGCTGGCCCGCATGCAGGCGGGCGGCGCGCGGGCGGTGCGACACCTGCCCCCCTACGATGCGGCACTGCTGCACCGGGAAATGGAGCTGTTGCCCGAGTGGTTTCTGGGCCGCCACCTGCAGGCCGCGCCGACGGCGGCCGAGCGCAGTCTGCTCGACGCGACTTTCGGGTTGCTCGCCGCGGAGGCGCTGGCGCAGCCGCAGGTGCTCGTCCACCGCGATTACCACTCGCGCAATCTCATGCTCTGCCCGGGCGCCAATCCCGGCATCCTCGATTTCCAGGACGCGGTGCGCGGTGCGGTGAGCTACGATCTCGTGTCGCTGCTCAAGGACTGCTACATCGTCTGGCCGCGCGAACGCGTGCTGGGCTGGTTGCGCGATTTCCGCCGGGAGGCCGCGGCTCTCGGTGTCGACGTCGGCCCCGATGAGGCGACCTTCGTGCGCTGGTTCGACCGCATGGGCGCGCAGCGCCACATCAAGGTGCTCGGCATCTTCGCGCGGCTCTATTACCGCGATGGCAAGCCGGGCTACCTCGCTGACCTGCCGCGCGTGCTCGATTACCTGCTGGACGTGACGGCCGCCGACGGGGAACTCGCGGCCTTCGACGGCTGGCTGCGTTCGAAAGTGCTGCCGCGGTTCGCCGCGGCGCAGGCGCGCCTGGCCGGGGCGCCGCCCGCATGAAGGCCATGATCCTCGCGGCCGGCCGCGGCGAACGCATGCGGCCGCTGACCGACGCGTGTCCCAAGCCACTGCTCGAAGCCGGTGGCCGGGCGCTGATCGAACATCATCTCGTGGCGCTGGCGGCGGCCGGATTCCGCGACATCGTCATCAATATCGCCCACCTCGGCGCGAGGATCCCCGAACGTCTCGGCGATGGCGCCCGCTATGGCGTATCGATCCGTTACAGCGACGAGGGGCCCGAGCCGCTCGAGACCGGTGGCGGCATCGTTCATGCGCTGCCGCTCCTCGGCCGGGAGCGGTTCCTGCTGGTGAACGGCGACGTGTTCGTGCGCCTGGACTTCACGGCGGTACGCGCTCCCGCGAGCTCTCTGGCGCACCTGGTGCTGGTGCCGAATCCGCCGCACCATGCGCACGGAGACTTTGCGCTGGGCGCGGACGGCCGCATCGTCGAGGCGGGTCCGCGCCTCACGTATTCGGGTGTCGGCATCTACGATCCGGCCCTGTTCGACGGCTGCGCACCCGGGAAATTTCCGCTGGCTCCGCTGCTGTACCGCGCGCGGGATCAAGGCCGCCTCACCGGCCAGCGCCACGATGGCGAGTGGCTGGATGTCGGCACACCGGCGAGGCTCGCCGAGCTCGATGATCGACTGCGGCGCGAGGCGGGTGCGTGAGCGCGGCAAGCAGGCCCAGTCGTGATTTCCAGGCACGTTTCCGCCTGTCGCGCGGGCTGTTGACGGAAGCCCGGCTTGCTCGCGGGAAGATTTACGCTCGCCAGCCGGGCTTCCTACGCGCCCGCGCGACCGATGCGTCGTGCTGGACCCGCGAGTGCCCTGTTGCCAGCCGCGGTCGCCAGCGTCACGAGGCGCGGGCGCGCAGAAGGGTCGGCGAGTCGAGCGTAGGTCTTCCCGCGAGACGAGCCGAGCCCTTCGTCGCAGCCCGCGCCCGGCACCGCCATTGCCGGGAGTTGCAGTTGTCCCCGTTCTCCCTTCAGTCGACAGGATTGCAGCGATGAACTTCCGCGAAGCATTACTCGACACCGAGCGCCGCCACCGCTCGCTGCTGTGCGTCGGTCTGGATCCGGAACCGGCGCGTTTCCCGGGAGCCTGGAAGGGCGATGCGGCGCGTATCTTCGAGTTCTGCGCGCGTATCGTCGATGCCACCAAGGATCTGGTGATCGCATTCAAGCCTCAGATCGCGTACTTCGCCGCGCATCGCGCCGAGGATCAGCTCGAGAGGCTGTTCGCGTACCTGCGGCGCGTCGCACCGCAGGTCCCGGTGATCCTCGATGCCAAGCGCGGCGACATCGGCTCGACTGCCGAGCAGTATGCGAAGGAGGCCTTCGAGCGCTACCAGGCCGACGCCGTGACACTGTCGCCGTTCATGGGCCACGACACCCTCGAGCCCTACCTGTGCTACCCCGGCAAGGGCGTGATCCTGCTGTGCCGGACCTCGAACCCGGGCGGCAGCGACCTGCAGAACCAGCGGCTGGCGGAGGTGGAGGGCATGCCCCGCCTCTATGAGTACATCGCCCGGCTCGCGGCGGGGCCCTGGAACACCAACGGCCAGGTCGCACTGGTCGTGGGGGCCACGTTCCCGGGTGAGATCGCGCGCGTGCGAGAACTGGCGCCCGCGCTGCCGCTCCTGATCCCGGGCATCGGCGCGCAGGGCGGCGACGCCGAGGCGACGGTCCGCGCGGGTCTGCGCACGGCGCCGGACGGAACGCTCACCGGGCCCATCATCGTGAATTCTTCGCGGGCGGTGCTGTACGCCGGATCGGGGGAGGACTTCGCCATCGCCGCGCGGCGCGTGGCGATGGCGACCCGGGACGCTCTGAATGCGGCGCGCGGGGTCTGAATCGCCGCCCTGTTGCTCCTTTTGCATACCGCCTTGCGCGAAATGTGGCAAACAGTGCACAGTTCCGAGTTCACCCGCAGGCCCCGCAAGCGCCCGGTCCCGAGAACGAAGATGTTGACGAATACGCGATCCCCGTACCCCATGGCAGTTGAAACTTCAGATTCCACATCCCCCGAGTCCTCGCGCAGCAGTGGTCTGGACTGCGCCTTCCGGTTCCGCCATGTGGGACGCCGCTATCTCGCGGAAACCCGACTGCGCGGGTGGGACCTGTACCGCGAGCCGCTCCTGAACAAGGGGTCGGCCTTCACCCCCGCCGAGCGCTGAGCCCTGGGTCTGGAGGCAATCCTTCCGGGCAGCGCCAAGACCATCGAGGACCAGGCGCGCCGCTTCTACGGCATTCTCAGGACGCGAGCGGCGGCCATCGACCAGTACGTCGAGCTGATCGAGCTGCAGAACCGCAATGAACACCTGTTCTACCGCGTGCTGCGCGACCATCTGGTCGAGTTGCTGCCGATCCTGTACACGCCGACCGTGGGCCTCGCCGCCCAGCGCTACAGCGAGATCTTCCGGCGCAGCCGCGGCATCTGGATCAACCCCGGCCACCGCGGCCGCGTCCTGGAGGTGCTGCGCAGCGCGGTGCGCCACGACGTGCGGCTGATCGTGGCGACCGACAATGAATCGATCCTCGGCATCGGCGACCAGGGCGCGGGCGGGGTCGTGATCTCCGTCGGCAAGCTGGCGCTGTACTGCACGGCGGCCGGTCTGCATCCAGCGCTGACGCTGCCGGTCAGCCTCGATTTCGGTACCGAGAATCCGCACCTGCTCGAATCGCCGGACTACCTGGGCTGGCGCCAGCGCCGCCTGCGCGGCGACGATTACTTCGCGCTGCTCGATGAGTTCGTCGAGGCTGTGAAGACCCTGTTCCCGTCGGCGCTGCTGCAGTGGGAGGATCTGCGCAACGAGACCGCGCTCAGTGTGCTCGACCGATACGCGGGTGTGCTGCCCTCTTTCAACGACGACATCGAGGGCACGGGCGCCGTGACCGCGGCCGGCGTCATCGGTGCGGCACGCATCAATGGCGCACCACTCAGGGATCATCGCTTCGTCGTGTTCGGCGCGGGGGCGGCAGGCCTCGGCATCGCTCGCCAGCTGCGTGCGCTGCTCGCCGAAGAGGGGCTCGCCGGGGACGAGATTGCGCGGCGCATCGCCACGCTCGACAGTCGCGGCCTGATCGTCGAGGGTGGCCCGACCGCCTCGGGGTACAAGCAGGAGCTCGCGCTGCGGCGCGCCGATGCCGAGGCGCTGGGGCTCCAGGGCGGTGCCTCGCTGCTGGAGGTCGTCGAACGCATGCAGCCGCACGCGCTGATCGGCACCAGTGGCGTCGCTGGAGCCTTCAACGAGCAGATCGTGCGCAGCATGCTGCGCACGCACGCGCGCCCGCTGGTGCTGCCGCTGTCGAATCCGACGGTGCTCGCGGAGGGGCGCCCCGAAGACCTGATCCGCTGGAGCGATGGCCGTGTGCTGGTCGCGACCGGCAGTCCGTTCGACCCGGTGCAGCACGATGGCCGCACGTACGTGATCGGCCAGGCCAACAACGTATTCGTCTTCCCGGGCCTCGGGCTCGGCGCGCTGGCGGCGCAGGCGCCGCGCGTCACGCCCGCGATGCTGCGCGCCGCCGTGCGCGCGCTCGCCGAATCCGTGACGCCCGTGGAACTGGCGGACGGACGCATTTATCCTGCCATCGAGCGCCTGCCGGCGGTGGCCAGGGCGGTCGCGCGGGCCGTGGCGCAGGCGAGTGCGGGATCTCTGACGCCCGAGATCGAGTGCGCGTTTGCAGAACTCGCCTGGGTACCCGAATATCCCGAGGTCGTCGCGGTGGATTGACACGCATCCGGCCATGAGCGAATTCAAGGGCATTCCGATCCAGACGACGGCCTCGCAGAGCGGCCGGAAGTACGTGACTCCGCAGGGTTTCACGGCGATCAAGGACGGCATCAAGGCGCAGTCCACGGTGCTGACACCCGCGGGCCGCAAGCCGTCGTGGCTGCGGGCGCCGTTCCCGGCTGGCGAAGGCTTCGATGCCGTACGGCGCGCGGTCAAGGAGCACCGGCTCGCGACGGTCTGCGAGGAAGCGAAGTGCCCCAACATCGGCGAGTGCTGGAATGCGGGCACCGCGACCATCATGCTGATGGGGGCCGTGTGTACGCGGGCCTGCCGCTTCTGCTCGGTGGATACGGGCAATCCCCGCGGCTGGCTCGATGCCGAGGAGCCTGAGAACACGGCGCGCACGGTCGAACTCATGGGGCTGCGCTACGTCGTGCTGACCTCGGTCGATCGTGACGACCTGCCGGACGGCGGTGCCGCGCATTACGCGGCCTGCATCCGCGCCGTGAAACGCCGCACGCCGCAGACGGCCGTGGAGGCGCTGACGCCCGATTTCCAGGGTGTGCTGCGCGATGTCGAGACGGTCGTCGATTCCGGCCTCGATGTGTTCGCGCAGAACGTGGAAACGGTGGAGAGGCTCACGCATCCGGTGCGCGACCCGCGCGCGGGCTACCGCCAGACGCTGGATGTGCTCGCGCACGCCAAGCGCTTCAAGCCCTCCGTGGTGACCAAGACCAGCCTGATGCTGGGCCTGGGCGAGACGGACGACGAGATCCGTCGCACCATGGACGACCTGCGCGCAATCGACTGCGACCTGCTGACACTGGGCCAGTACCTGCGCCCGACCGTGAATCACCTCGCCATCGAGCGCTATGTGACGCCCGCGGAATTCGCGCAATACCGCGAATGGGCGCTCGAGCGTGGCTTCGTTGAGTGCGTGTCGGGGCCGCTGGTGCGCTCGAGCTACCGTGCCGAGCGCGCGCTCGAGAAGAACAACTGCGGGCTGTGACGCATGCTGCGTCCGTCGCGCAGCGTCCGCGGCCTGCCGCCGTGCGGCGGGTGGCGCGAGCGGGCAGGACCGGTCGGCTTCGAGGGCTCGACACGGTAGAATTTGCGTATCCATCTTCACCGGAGTCCGGCATGCATCCCTACCCGCATCACTACAAGGTCAGCGGCTCGTCCACGGCGACTGGCAGTGTCGCGATCGGTTCGCCGGGCCTGCCGGGCCTGGAGTCGAATTCACCGCCCGAGTTCGACGGTCCGGGGGGCTTCTGGTCGCCGGAGACGCTGCTGGCCGCGGCGGTGGCCGACTGCTTCATCCTGAGTTTCCGTGCGGTGGCACGCGCCTCGAAGTTCGAGTGGAAGTCGCTCGACGTGAATGTCACGGGCACGCTGGACCGCCCGGCGGGCGCAGCGGCGTCGTTCACGGCCTTCGAGACGCACGCGAGGCTCGTGGTCGCGCCGGGCACCGACGGCGCGCGTGCGAAGACGCTGCTCGAGAAAGCCGAGAAGATCTGCCTGATCACGGCCTCGCTGAAGGGCACGAACCACCTGCACACCGAGGTCGTCGAGGGCTGAGTCCGTGCTGCGGCCAGCGTTGTCGCCGTACGGTGCGGCTCCCGCCGCGGGCGGTTGAGTTGTCGGCCGCCGCGGGTTCCGACTCGACCGCGTCGCCGCCGGCGCCGCGCCTGCGCTGGCTCGGTCGCGTCGACTATGAGCCCACGTGGCGCGCGATGCAGCGGTTCACGGACGCGCGCGATGCGGCCACGCCCGATGAACTGTGGTTCCTCGAACATCCGCCAGTATTCACGCAGGGCATGGCCGGCCGGCCCGAGCATGTACTGGATCCGGGTGACATCCCGGTCGTACAGATCGACCGCGGCGGGCAGGTGACCTATCACGGCCCGGGCCAGCTCGTCGTCTATCCGCTGCTGGACCTCAGGCGCCTGGGCTTTGGCATCCGCGGGCTCGTCATGGCGCTCGAGCAGGCCGCGGTCGACTACGTCGCACGCTTCGGCGTCGAGGCGCGCGGCCGGCGCGATGCGCCGGGCGTCTACGTCGGTTCGTGCAAGCTCATGAGCATCGGCCTGCGCGTGCGCCGCGGCTGCAGCTACCACGGCATCGCGCTGAACGTCACGACCGACCTCGGCGCCTTCGCGCGCATCAATCCCTGCGGCTATGCGGGCCTCGAGATCGTGAATCTGCACGAGCTCGGCGGCCCCGGCGAACTGCGCGAGGTTGCGGCCGGACTCGCAGTCACGCTGCTCCGGTGCCTGCGCCTGCCCGCGGCACCGCTGATCGACGCCTGATCGCCGCGGCTGAGGCGCGCCCGCAGCCTGCATCGCGACGTGCCGTTCGCGACCTTCCGCGGGATAGCGGCGCGCAGCGCCGCCAGTGGGTGTGTCAAGCCTGCCCGCGACGCGTCGCGCCGACCGGATCACGTCGGGCTCACGTCCTGAGCCACCCCCGCCGGCAAGCTGTGCTCTGTGAGCGGATTGTGGAGGCAACAGCCATGAGTGCAGTCATGCGGGAGCAGGCTTCCGGTTTCGGGTACGACTCTGCGGCGCGCCGGCGCCACGTGGTGCCCGTCAGCGAAGGCGCGCTGTTCTGCGAGAACCCGGGGTGCGTGCTGCACCGACGGGCATCCTGGCCCGGCGCGATCGGCGCCGGAGAATGGGCGACGCGCCCGGACGGCATCCTCACGAGTCGCGGCCGCTACGGCTCGCGCGTGCTCTGTGACCTCTGCGGCCGTGCGGGCCACGCCGGTCCGGCAGGGCGGACGTCATGACGCGCCCGCCTGCAGGCCATGCGCCTTCCCTGTCCGGCAGGTCCGAAGCGGTGCGACCGGGTGCCGAGCCGCCCCGCACAACGAGGCCCGGCCCGATGATCCGCTGCGCGGGCGTCTACATCTGGCGCGTGCGCGGTGCGTGGTGCGGCCGCTGGCGGCCTGGCAGGGCGCGTGCGGGCGCGCTGTGCGGTCGGGTCTGATGCGGCCGCGAGCCCGGCACAACGCCCGGGGCCTGTTCGCGCCACGGGAATCGCAGTGATTTCCGCAGCGTGAACAGCATCTCGCGGCGGCGGCCGAAGATGTTAGTGTGCCGCCCGGAGTCGGACCGGCTCCGGGAGGTGCCGACATGATGCTGCTCGTCGATTTCGAGAACGTACAGAAGCTGGACCTCGCCGCGGTGCCTGGCCACGCGGCGGTGCGGATCTTCGTCGGGGCCTCGCAGGCGAAAGTGCCGATGGCGCTCGTGCTGCAGGCGCAGGCGCTGGGTGCGCGCCTCGAGTGGATCCGCATCGAAGGGCAGGGCAGCAATGCGCTCGATTTCCACATCGCCTTCTATCTTGGCGAATACCTCGCCGCGACGCCGAGGAGCGAGTACGTGATCCTGTCGCGCGATCGCGGCTTCGATCCACTGGTCAGGCACCTGGTGGGTCGCGGCTTCCGCGTGCGGCGCATCGGCAGCCAGGGGGA
>CAYWMY010000016.1:14675-18050 GCA_964459405.1 uncultured Steroidobacteraceae bacterium
GCGCAACCTCGGCAAGGTCGACCGGAACCGGCGGCCGCGGCGTCGCAAGACGCTCGAGTCGCAGATCGCCGCGTATTTCCAGAAGAAGCTCGACGCCACTGTCGTGTGTGGCCTCGTCGATGAACTGGTGCGCGATGGTCTGGTCGCGATCGACGCTGGTGGGCGCGTGAGCTACCAGTTCTGATATTCGGGCTCACAGCACCAGGAAACGACCGACCTCTGTGCCAGCCGCAACGCCGATCCTACGCCAACGTTTCATGCGACGCGGCTGGCGCAACGCGCCATGGGCGAACTGATATGGCGCGCCGCCGGCTGCCGCTTGCGCAGGTCTACAGGCTCCTGGAGCCCGGTCCGGTCGTGCTGCTCACGACCGCGCGCCGGGGCCGTGCCAACGTCATGACGATGTCCTGGCACACCATGCTCGAGTTCGAGCCGCCGCTCCTGGGCTGCGTGGTCAGTGACGGCAATCACTCCTTCGCGGCACTCCGGGCGACGAAGGAATGCGTGATCGGTATTCCGTCGGTTGCGCTCGCCGCGCAGGTGGTCGGTTGTGGCAACTGTTCGGGCCGTAGGGTCGACAAGTTCAAGAAGTTCGGCCTCACGCCCCGGCCCGCCGTACTGGTCGGCGCACCGCTGATCGCGGAATGCTTCGCGAACCTCGAGTGTCGCGTCGTCGACACGCGGCTCGTGCCACGCTACTGCCTGTTCGTGCTGGAGGTCGTGCGGGCGTGGATCGATCCCGCGCGGCGCAACGCCAGGACTCTCCATCACCGTGGCCGCGGGCGGTTCATGGTGGCCGGGCGCACGATCGAGCTGCCGTCCAGGATGAAGTGAACGGCCACGCCGGCGCGGTCCGGTCCGTGCCCGGTACCGGTCGCGATCATCGCGACGGTTCGCAGCGCCCGCGCAGCGAATGCGCCGTTGCGATGGTCACCGTCAGGGTGTTCGGATCGAACAGGATCTCGGCCTCGCCACGCTCGAGCTGGGCAATCACGTGCGCGACCTTCTGCTCGAGCGAGAACTCGACCGAGCCGTAGTCGGTGCCCTCGCGCAGCACGAAGGATTCGACGACCCGCCGCAGGATCTCGGGTGCGAGTTCGGTGTGGGGGACCCTCACGGGGCCCTGGATCTCGGCTTCGTTCATGGGCGGGGCGATTCGGCGGGCGGTTGGCCCATTATGAGCCTGAGCAGGTATGAGCCTGAGAAGGTATGAACCTTAGGAGGCGAGAGGGATTCGCGCGCCCGGCGAGCGGGGAGGCCGGCCTCGCGGATCGGGTGTGGGGCAGCAGCGCGCGACGCGCCGGTCGATGACCCCTCTATAATGACACTTGACTGATACAGTAAAAGTGTCATTATTAGCCCCATGAACACCGAAGCTCCCGACGACCGCCGTTTTTCGCTCGACGAGCTGGCGGTACTCGCCAGCCTGCCGCGCCGGACCGTGCGGTACTACATCCAGCAGGGCCTCGTGGACCGCCCGTCCGGTGGCGGCACGCGGGCCGCCTACTACACCCCGCGGCACCTCGAGCAGTTGCTGACCATCGGCCGGTGGACCGGCGCCGGCCTGTCGCTCGAGCGCATCCGCGACCTGCTGCGCGGCGAGCCGCCGCCCGTGCCGCCGCCGGCGCGCGGCAGCGTCGAGGTGCGCAGCCACCTGCTGATCGCCGATGGCGTTGAGCTGGTCGTCGAACCCGGCCGCGCGGGGCTCACACCCGAGCAGCTGCGCCGGTTGTTCCGCGAGGTGCTGGAGCGCTACGAAACCCTGATCCGCGAAGCGGCCGGCAAGGCTACGGAGGACCACGATGAACGCTGAAGCAATGGCCGTGCTGACCACCACCGCGGGCGCATCGATCCCGCTCGTCGGCGTGAACGCGACCGGCCGGCTCGACGGCCTGCTGTTCGAGCTCGAGGTCGAGCAGCGCTACCAGAACCGCAGTACCACGAACATCGAGGCCGTCTACACCTTTCCGGTGCCGCTGCGCGCGGCCTTCCTCGGCCTCGAGATCGAGATCGGCGCGCGGCGCCTGATCGCGCGCGCGAAGCGCACCGACCAGGCGCGCCGTGAATACGAAGAAGCGCTCGACGAAGGCAATACAGCCGTTCTGCTGGAACAGGCCGACGAGGGCCTGTACACCGTGAGCCTCGGCAACCTGCTGGCCGGTGAGGCCGCGGTCATCCGCTATCGCTACGCCGAACTGCTCGACGTGGCGCAGGGCAGCGCGCGGCTCGCGATCCCGACGGTGATCGCGCCGCGCTACGGCGATGCCTCGCGGCGCGTGCAGCCGCACCAGGTGCCGGGCGTCAATCTCGCCGTCGACTATCTCTTCGGCCTGCGCATCACCGTCGAGGGCGTGCTCGCCGGGGTGCCGCTGACGAGCCCGACCCACGCCATCCGCACGACGCGGGAAGGCCTCGCGGTCGTCGTGACACTGGCGGAGGGCGCGTGGCTCGATCGCGATTTCGTGCTGCGCGCCGAGCTCGGCGATTTCCGCGGCGCCACCGTCACGGCCCGCGACGGTGACGAGTACGTCGCGCTGGTGAGCTGGACACCGGCGGTGCCGGCCCCCATCGAGGCGCCGCTGGCGCTCAAGGTGCTGATCGACTGCTCGGGCTCGATGGGGGGCGACAGCATCGCGCAGGCGCGCCGCGCGCTCACGGCGATCCTCGACCGTCTCGCGCCGGAGGCGAAGCGGGTCGCGGAGCGCAGCAGCGCGCCCTCGCTCGGCTGCTGCGGCGGCATGCCGCCCGACTCGCTGCCCCGCAGGCCCGGTGCAGCAATCCGGGGCGGCGCCGCTGCGACGGGCGACTACATCGGACTGACGCGCTTCGGCTCGAACGTGGTGCCGGTCACGGACGGCCTGCAGCGCGTCACACCCGCGCTGCTTTCGCAGCTGCGCGACGTGGCCCGGAATCTCGCTGCGGATCTCGGCGGCACGGAACTCCCCGGTGCACTGCGCGCCGTGGTCTCGCAGCCGACACAAGGCGCCGCGCATCCCGCCGTGCTGCTCGTGACCGATGGCGAGATCTGGGCCATCGACCAGGCACTCGCGGCGGTCGCGAGCGCGGGCCACCGGTTGTTCGTCGTCGCCGTGGGCGCGGCGCCCAATGAGGCGCTGGCGCGCCGCGTCGCCGAGGTCACCGGCGGGGCCTGCGAGTTCGTCACGCCGGGCGAGGACATGGAGCAGGCGATCCTGCGCATGGCGCGGCGCGTGTGCGAGCCGGCGTACCGGCTCGGCGACGTGCGCTGGCCGATTGCGCCCCGGTGGATCGCGCCGCAACCCGCCGCGGTCTTCAGCGGCGATACCGTGCATCTGCAGGCGGGCTTCCGCGAGCAGCCCTGGGGCGTGCTCATCGCGACCGTCACGAACGCCGACG
>CAYWMY010000017.1:0-856 GCA_964459405.1 uncultured Steroidobacteraceae bacterium
GGAAGTATGCGAGATTGACCTTCCAGTACTCCGGATGGTCGATCCAGGCCAGTGCCTGCATGAGGCCCATCAGGTCCGTGGGATCCTTGCTGACCGACTCATCTACGCGCTGATACGACTGGTCCGAGGCCCACCGGTAGGTGAACAGCAGCAGGTCTTTCTTGTTGGCAAAGTAGTGGGTGACGATGGTCGTGCTGAAGCCGGCCCGGTCGGCGACGCGCCGGACCGTGACGGCATCGAGACCGCGCTTCCTGATGATCTGCGTGACGATCCCCGCGATCGTGTTGCGCCGGTCCTCGTGCTTCTCCCTGACGCCCATGCCTCGTCCTTCCATCCTGCCACGGCCCCTGCGCGGTGATCCGCTCAGGACCCGGCGTCGAACGCACCGCGGATCAGCCGGCAGCGGAGAGCGCCGTCGCCGGGTTCGACCTCGACGACGTCGAAGCGCACGGGCAGCTTCGCGAAGGCCGGCTCGCGCGCGAGCAGGAGCCGCGCGGCGCGGGTCACGTGGCGCTGTTTCGTGGCGGTCACGCTGGCCGCGGCCCCGCCGAAGTCGCGCCGCGCGCGGTAACGCACCTCGATGATGGCGAGCGTGCCGCGGTCGCGCGCGACCATGTCCAGTTCCGTGCGCCCGCAGCGCAGATTGCGCGCGATGGGCACGTAGCCCTGCCCGAGCAGGAACGCCGCCGCGGCTTCCTCCGCGGCACGGCCTGCCACGAGATGCGGCGCGCGGCCGTTCACGGCACCACCGGCTCCGAGGGCGGGAGCGGGCGTGGCTGGCCGGCGCGGATCTGCGCCCAGTCGAGGTCGCGGCGCACGCGCTCGCCCCCGGGCGGCGCGGCTATGTGCACGTGGC
>CAYWMY010000017.1:866-17744 GCA_964459405.1 uncultured Steroidobacteraceae bacterium
GGCCGTTCCGCATCGAGCGTCAGGCGGCCGGTCACGCCGGCGATCGCATTCGCGAACGGCGTACGCGCGCCCGCGATCTCGCCGACCAGGCGATAGGCGTCGTAGCCCATGGCGTACAGCCGGCCCCGGCGGTTCGCGTGCGCCGGCCACAGCTGCTGCACCAGGCCGCGCGGACCCGCCGCCGCGGCCTCGTCGATCATCCACGGCATGTCGGGGAAGGCCACGCCCTCGAGATCGGTGTTCGCCATCGCGCTGGGCTCGTAGATCTCGGAGGTCGCGTAGGCGGGCAGGCTGCCCGCACGGTGGAATTTGAGCTGCGGACGCACCAGCCGACCCTGCGTCGGCAGCGCCGGCATGAAGATGAAGTCGACGTCGCTGCGCACCTGGTAGCTGAATTGCGGCTTCGCCGGCGCGGTGCCCGCCGGCGGCGTGACCGGCGCCAGCGGCACCCGCGTGACGCGCAGCATCGATTCGATCGTCGCCTGGAAGTCGGTCGTGCCCGGCAGGTACAGCTGCTGCTCGACGATGTGGCCGCCGCCGCTCTCGAGTTCCTCGCGGAACGCGGCGACCACACGCCGGCCCCAGTCGTTGTTCGGAGCGAGCACGGCGGCGTTGTGCCGGCCGTCGTGCAGCGCGCGCCTCGCGACGGCCCGCGCCTCGTCCTCAGGCGGCAGCGAGAACTGGTAGAAGCGCCGCGGTGTCGCCACGCCGTCGGGCGTGTGGTTCAGCACCAGCGTATTCACGCGATCGTCCGCGACCTCCGCCAGCGCGGCGACTTCATCGCGTGTCAGCGGGCCGACGACGAAGTCCGCGCCGTCCGTCAGTGCTGCGAGGTAGGCGCTCGCGACGTCGGTCGATGCGACGTCGTACACGCGCACGCGCGGCCGCGCCTCTGCGTCGTGCTCGTAGTAGGCCGCGAGGAAGCCGTCGCGCACGGCCGCGCCGAGCACCTGCGCTCTGCCCGACAGCGGCAGCAGCAGCGCGACCTGGCCCGGATACTCTCCCTGCGCGCTCAGCTCGCGCAGCAGCTCGCGCAGCGGCTCGCCGACGGCGGGATGTCCCGGATGCTGCGCGCGGAACGCGATGAGCAGGGCGCGCGCGCGCAGTGGATTGCGCTCGACGCTTCGCAGCGCGCGGCCGAGATCCAGCCAGCCGGCCAGCATGGCATCGGCGTCGGCGGGTGCCGTGAAGTCGGCATTCGAACGCGCGGCCCGGCGCAGCTCCGCGAACAGCACGCGCCGGCCGGCGGCAATCGCGGCGGGGTCGTTGAGCTGGCGCTCGCGCGCGATCATCGTGCGCGTCGCCTCGACGACGCGATTGCTCGCGAACAGTGCGCGGGCGCGCGTTTCCGCGACTGCAGGAGTCGCCGGCGTCGCGGTGTCCCGCAGCAGCGCCAGCGCCCGGGCCGGATCGCGACGCAGCAGTGCGATCTCGGCCTGCAGGCGCGCCCGCTCCAGATCCTCGCCCGGCGTCAATGGCGGCTTGAGCCCGCCGAGCACGCGTTCGGCTGCGGCCGCGTCACCGGCGGCCAGCCACGAGCGGGCCGCCGCGAGGCGCGCGGTGGTGCGCGCAGCCGCCTCGCCGCGCGCGGCCGCCTGTTCCCAGGCACGCGCGGCCGCAACGTGATCGCCGCGCCCGGTCGCGCGGGCGGCACGCTGTTCGGGTGGCTCCTGGCCCGTGCGCAGCGGCCCCGCGGTTTCGCAGGCCGTCAGCAGCAGGGGCAGCAGCAGCGCGCACACGAACAGGCGGGTGAAGGGCGGGTTGGTGGCTTGCATCGGCGACGGGCCTTGGCGAGGATCGCGGCGGGGTGCCGCCCAGAGGCGAAAGTATAGTGCGCACGCAGGGTGTTCTTTACGTGGTGGCGACGCCGATCGGCAACGTCGGCGACCTGTCGCCGCGCGCGCGGGAGACGCTGGCGGGCGCGGAGCTGATCGTGGCGGAAGACACGCGCCACACGGGGCAGCTGCTGCGTCGGCTCGGCGTCGACCGCCCGCTGCAGTCGCTGCACGAGCACAATGAACGTGAGCGTGTCGCGGGTCTGGTCGAGCGGCTGCGGGATGGCGCGCGCATGGCGCTCGTCAGCGACGCGGGCACGCCGCTCGTCAGCGACCCGGGCTTCCACCTCGTGCGCGCCGCACGCCTGGCCGGCATCGAGGTGCTGCCGGTGCCGGGTCCCTGCGCCGCGATCGCCGCACTGTCGGTCGCGGGCATCGCGACCGATCGCTTCTGCTTCGAGGGCTTTCTGCCTGCGCGCCGTGCCCTGCGCCGCGAGCGCCTTGCGACCCTGGCCACCGAGCCGCGCACGCTGGTGTTCTACGAGGCGCCGCACCGCATCCACGAACTCCTTGCCGATCTGGTGGAGTGCCTGGGTGGTGAGCGCGAGGCGGCGATCGCGCGTGAGCTGACGAAGGCGCACGAAACACACTATTCGGGCACGCTGGCCGCGCTGCAGGCGCGCCTCGCGGGCGATCAGCACGTGGCGCGCGGCGAACTCGTGCTGGTGGTAGCCGGCCACGTCGCGGCGCCGGTCGCGGCAGCCGATGACATCGCGGCGCTCGACCGCGTGCTGGTGCCGCTGCTCGGCGCGCTGCCCGTTTCGCAGGCCGCGGATCTCGCCGCGCAGATCACAGGGGAGAAGCGCAACCGCAGCTACGCGCGGGCGCTTGAACTCAGGCGCGAGCGTGACATGGAGCCCGGCGCGTGAACGCGCTCGGGTCGTTGCGGGTGGCGGGGCCTGCGGAGTGCCGCGGCGCGAGCACGCGGGATGCGGCCCCGGCCGCATGGCGGTGCCGCGCCGTTCGCGGGCGGGCATCCGCCCGATCGTCTCGCTTCCGGCGTGCATGCTGCGCTGGACTCCCTGGAGGCGCGGCGCGCCCGGACTTGAGTTGTGTCGCCGACGCCCCTATCGTGCGTGACGGAGTCGGCCAGACAGTCGCTGTTTTCCGCTGGAAAATGGAGGAAAGTCCGGGCTCCACAGGGCATGGCGCCAGGTAACGCCTGGGCGGCGCGAGCCGACGGAAAGTGCAACAGAAAGATACCGCCCAAGCGCGCGGGGTTCGCTTCGCGCGACGGCAAGGGTGAAATGGTGCGGTAAGAGCGCACCGCGGGGCCGGTAACGGTCACGGCACGGCAAACCCCGCCAGGAGCAAGGCCAAATAGGGAAGTACGCCGTCCCGCAGGGGGCGGCAGCGCGCGGCCCGCGTGCACTTCCGGGTAGGCTGCTTGAGGTATCCGGCGACGGATATCCCAGATGAATGGCTGTCCTCGACAGAACCCGGCTTACCGGCCGACTCCTTCTCCTCCCTTTTCTCCCACCGCGCGACCCGGAAATCCCACCGCCGCGGTGTTATTTCATAGTCTGCTCTAAGACGGCGCTCTAAGTCGCTGATTTTGGCTGTTCCAAAAGCCGCTTCAGCGGTCTTCGAAGCTGCGTCTAAGTTCTTGAGGCACCGAAAAAAATTCTCGGGCGGGCGTTGACCCCGATAATCCCTCTGCCTATAGTGGCGGCAAGTGGGAAAAAGTGGGAGGAAATGGGCCGTCAGGCCCATTTGGGGGGTCCCCTGTGTTTCGCGGCGCCAACAAAGTCACTCTCGATGCGAAAGGCCGGATGGTGCTGCCCACCCGGTATCGCGAGCGGCTGATCGAGCGGTGCCAGGGGAGCGTCGTCGTGACCGTCGATCGCGACGAATGCCTGCTGCTGTACCCCCTGCCGGACTGGGAAGAGATCGAGCGCAAGCTCATGCGACTGCCGACGCTGAATCCGCAGGCCCGCCGTCTGCAGCGGCTCATGGTCGGTCACGCCACCGATATTGACCTCGATGGCCAGGGCCGGCTGCTGTTGCCGCCGAACCTGCGGGAGTTCGCGCACCTCGATCGCAACGTCGTCCTCATCGGCCAGGGAACCCGCTTCGAACTTTGGGATGAGCAGCGATGGAACGAGCGCCGTGACGACTGGCTGCGCGCCCCGGATGCGCCGGCCGATCTGCCCACGGAACTCGAGTCGTTGTCGATCTGACTCCGCCGTGGAGGGCGGAGCCGGCACTCAGGAACTGGACACGGCCGGCGGACATGCGCCGGTGTTGTGCGCCGAAGCGCTCGCGATGCTCGATGTGAAATCCGACGGCTTCTATATCGACGCGACTCTCGGCCGCGGCGGTCACGCGCGCGAAGTCCTGGCGCGCCTGGGGCCGCAGGGGGCGCTGCTCGCGATCGATCGCGATCCCGAGGCCGTGGCGCACGCTCGCAGGCTGTTCGCGGGCGACTCGCGCGTGACCGTCGTGCACGCGGCATTCTCGGGCCTGGTCGCGCTGGCGCGCTCCATCGGCCGCGAGGCCAGCGGCGTGCTGATCGATCTCGGCGTGTCCTCACCGCAGCTCGACACCGCAGCGCGCGGGTTCAGCTTCCTGCGCGAGGGACCGCTCGACATGCGCATGGATCCGACTGCCGGGCCCACGGCGGCCGCGTGGCTCGCGAGCGCGAGCGAGCGCGAACTCGCCGGCGTGATCTCACGCTGCGGCGAGGAGCGTTTCGCGCGGCGTATCGCGCGCGCGATCGTCGCGGCACGCACGCAGGCGCCGATCGCCACGACCGCGACGCTGGCGGAGATCGTCGCCGCATGCGTGCCGACGCGTGAGCCGGGCAAGCACCCGGCCACACGCACTTTCCAGGCGATCCGCATGCACGTCAACCGCGAGCTCGAGGAGCTCGAGGCCGTACTGCCGCAGGCCGTGTCGGTGCTCGCGCCCGGCGGGCGGCTCGTCGTCATCAGCTTTCATTCACTGGAGGATCGCGCCGTCAAACGGTTCATGCGCGACCAGTCGCAGGACGATCCAGCCTGGGCCGGGCTGCCGCAGGTGCCGCCGCAGGCGCGCGCGAAGCTCAGGCGCATCGGCAGGGCCGTGTTCCCGTCGCCGGCCGAGGTCGCCCGCAACCCGCGTGCCCGCAGCGCCGTGCTGCGTGCCGCCGAGAGGCTCGCGGCATGAAGTCGCGCTGGATGCTGGTTCTCGTGCCGCTGCTGTGGCTCGCGGTCGTCGCGTCCGCGGCCGGCGTCGTCTACGTGCGCCACCAGGCGCGTACGCTGTTCGTCGAGCTCGAGCGGCTGTCAGCCGAGCGCGACCGTCTGAACATCGAGTGGAACCAGCTGCAGCTCGAGCAGAGCGCCTGGTCGAATCACGGCTTCGTCGAGCAGGTCGCGAACCGCCGCCTCGGCATGACGCTGCCCAGACCGGCCGAAGTCCACATCGTCACGCCATGAGGAACGGTCGCGACACCACGGAGTTCGATTCGCGCCGCTTCCGGCTGCGCGCGCGGCTGGTGCTGGCGCTGCTGGTCGCGTTTGCCGCTGCGCTGCTGCTGCGGGCCGTGCACCTGCAGGTGCTGAACCAGAATTTCCTCGAGCGCCAGGGGGACCAGCGCTACATGCGCGATGCCCGCATGCCCGCGACCCGCGGCGCGATCCTCGACCGCTTCGGGGAACCGCTCGCCGTGAGCTCGCCCGTGGACAGCGTCTGGGTCAATCCCAGAGAGATCGGCCAGGGGGCGCAGCGCATCGATCAGCTCGCGGCGGCGCTGAAGCGCGACCGCCAGTGGCTCGCGCAGCGTATCACCAGCAATCTCGACCGCCAGTTCCTGTACGTCGCGCGGCACATGGAGCCCGCCGCGGCCGCGCGCGTCCGCAAGCTCGGCATCCCGGGCACGTACCTGCTGCGCGAGTACCGGCGTTTCTATCCGACCGGCGAGGTCACGGGCCACCTGCTCGGCTTCACCAGCGTGGACGAGGCGGGCCAGGAAGGTCTCGAACTCCTCTATGAACGCACCCTGGCGGGTCGCGATGGTGCCAAGCGCGTCATCAAGGACAACCTCGGGCGCACCGTCGAGAACGTCGAGAGCATCCGCGCTCCGCGACCCGGCACCGACCTGTATACCAGCATCGACCTTCGCATCCAGTACCTGGCCTATCGCGAACTGAAGTCGGCGATCCGCGAGTTCCAGGCGCGCGCGGGCTCCGTGGTCGTGCTCGACGTCGAGACGGGCGAGGTGCTGGCAATGGTCAACCAGCCCTCCTTCAATCCCAACGACCGGGAGCAGTACGAGGTCGCGCGCTACCGCAATCGCGCCGCGACCGACATCTTCGAGCCCGGGTCGAGCATCAAGCCTTTCATCATCGCCGCGGCGCTGGCTTCCGGCCGCTACCGTGCCGACTCCGTGATCGACACCAGCCCGGGCTCCGTGAAGGTCGGCATCAAGACCATCACCGACCATCATCCGATCGGCATCGCGGACCTGTCGACGGTCATCGCCAAATCCAGCAACGTCGCCATGGCCAAGATCGCGCTGTCGCTCGATCGCCAGCAGATCTCGAAGACGCTGCACGGCCTCGGCTTCGGTGAGGTGACCGCGAGCGGCTTCCCGGCGGAGTCGGCCGGCCTGCTGGGGCCGGTCGAGGAGTGGCGGCCGATCGGCATCGCCACCATGGCCTATGGCTACGGACTGTCCGTCACGCCGCTGCAGCTCGCACAGGCCTACGCGACCGTGGGTGCCTTCGGCATCAGGCGCCCGGTCACGTTCCGGCGCGTCGACGGCTCCGTTGCCGGCGAGCGTGTGCTGCCCGAACGCACCGCCCGCGAACTGATCGGCCTGCTGGAGCGCGTGGTCGCACCGGACGGCACGGGCAGGCGCGCCTCGGTTCCCGGCTATCGCGTCGCGGGCAAGACCGGCACGGCCTGGAAGGCGACCGCCGGCGGTTACTCGACCAACCGCTACACCGCGGTGTTCGGCGGCGTGGTGCCGGCCACGCGGCCCAAGCTCGCCGCGCTCGTGGTCATCGACGATCCGGGCGGCGCGCGCTATTACGGCGGTGAGGTGGCCGCGCCGGTGTTCTCGGCGGTGGTCGCCGGAGCGCTCAGGCTCATGTCCGTACCGCCCGACGATCCACGCAACGTCTCGTCGGCCACGCTGGTGCAGGCGGCACCATGACGGACGTCGCGATCAAGCCGCTAGCCGAGTTGCTGCCGGGCGTCCCGGGCGTGCCCGGAGTCGCGATCAGCGATCTGACACTGGACGCCGGCAGCGTGCGTCCCGGTGGCGCTTTCGTGGCGCTGCGCGGCATGACGTGCCACGGCCTCGATTTCGCGGCCGAGGCCGAGGCGCGCGGCGCCGCGGTCGTGTTGTGGGATCCGTCCGAGGAGCCGGCCCGCGTGCCTGCTTTCAGCACCGCGGCGGGCATACCCGTGGCGGGGCTGCGCGCGCGCCTCGGGAGCATGGCCGACCGCTTCTTCGACGCGCCCTCGGCGCGGCTCGCGATCGCCGGCGTCACGGGCACCAACGGCAAGACGACCTGCGCGTGGCTCGCGGCCGCAGCGCTCGGACGACTCGGCGTCGCGGCCGCCTACCGCGGCACGCTGGGCGTCGGCTGCCCACCTGCCGTGCGGCCCGGCAGCCACACGACGCCGGACGTACTGAGCCTGCACCGGCAGCTCGCGGAGCTGGCGGCCGCGAACACCACGCACGTGGCCCTGGAGGTGTCGTCGCATGCGCTCGACCAGGGCCGCGCCGACGGGGTGCGGCTGCGCATCGCGGCCTTCACGAACCTGAGTCGCGACCATCTCGACTATCACGGCACGATGGAGCGTTACGCGGCGGCCAAGGCGCGGCTGTTCGCGCTGCCCGGCATCGAGCACGCCGTGATCAACATGGACGACCCGGCCGGCCGTGGCTATGCCGGCGCGCTGCCGCGGGGTGTGACGCTGACCGCCATCGGTACTGATCCGCGGACCTGCGACAGCGCGCCGCGGCGCGTGGTGGCGCGGCGGGTGGCCGGCACGCTCGCGGGCCTCGAGCTGGACGTCGACACGCATGCCGGCGCGGCGCGTCTCGTCTCGCCGCTGATCGGTGACTTCAATGCCGAGAACCTGCTCGTGGTGCTGGGTGTGCTGCTCGCGTTCGACGTGCCGCTCGCGGACGCGACCGCGGTGCTCGCCACCACGGGCGCACCGCCGGGGCGCATGGAGACCTTCGTGGCACGGGGCGGCGGCCCGCTGTGCGTTGTCGACTACGCGCACTCGCCGGATGCGCTGGCCAAGGTGCTCGGTGCCGCACGCCGTCACTGCCATGGCAGGCTCATCCTCGTGTTCGGCTGCGGCGGCGAACGCGACACCGGCAAACGCGCCGAGATGGGCGCCATCGCCGAGCGCCTCGCGGACCTCGTCATCGTCACTGACGACAATCCGCGCGGCGAGCCGCCGGACGCCATCGTCGCGATGATCCTCGCGGGCATGCGCCGGCCCGCGCGCGTGCGCGTCCTGCACGACCGCGCCCTGGCGATCGCGCTCGCCTACGCGCAGGCCGCGGCCGGCGACGTGGTGCTGGTCGCCGGCAAGGGCCACGAGGACTGTCAGATCACGGCCTCCGGGCGTCGCCGCTTCAGCGATCGCGCGGAACTCGGCCGCCTCACCGGAGCCGCCGCATGAAGACTTCGCTGTCGTTCATCGCGGCGGCGACGGCGGGCGCGCTCGAGGGTGCGGACCGTGAGGTCGCCGGCCTTTCGATCGACACGCGCACGCTCGTGCCCGGGGAAGTGTTCGTGGCGCTCCGCGGCGAGCGCGCCGACGGGCACGATTTCGTCGCCGCGGCCGCGCTGCGCGGCGCCGCGGCCGCCATCGTCGCGCGGCCGGTGCCGGTCGCACTGCCGCAGCTCATCGTCGCGGACACCACGCGGGCGCTGGCCGACCTCGCGCGGGCCTGGCGCGCGCGCTTCGATCTGCCGCTCGTCGGGGTCGGTGGCAGCAACGGCAAGACGACCACCAAGGAGATGATCGCGGCGATCCTGGGCCGCATGGGCCCGGTGCTCGCGACCCGGGGCAACCTGAACAACCACATCGGTGTACCGCTGACGCTGTTCCGCCTCGAGGCGGCGCACCGCAGCGCCGTGATCGAGATGGGCGCCAACCATGCTGGCGAGATCGCCGCGCTCGTGGACATCGCCCGGCCCACGGTGGGGCTCATCACGAATGCCGGCGCGGAGCATCTCGAGGGCTTCGGCAGCCTCGAGGGTGTGGCCGCGGCCGAGGGCGAGATGGTCGCGGGCCTCGACGCGGGAGCCACGGCGGTCATCAATGCCGGCGACCGATTCGCGTCACTGTGGCGCTCGATGTCGCGCGCCGGCCGCATCGTCAGCTTCGGCGACGCGACCGCGGACTTCCGCGCCGAGGACGTGCGGACGGCCGTAGAGGGCGGCGCCTTCGTGACGAGCTTCCGGCTGGCCACGCCCTCCGGCGCACGCACCGTGCGTCTCGCGCTCGCCGGCCGGCACAACGTCGTCAACGCCCTCGGCGCGGCTGCCGCTGCGGGCGCCGCGGGCGCGTCGCTCGACGCGACCGTCGCGGGACTCGAGGACGTGCGCGCGGTCAAGGGCCGCCTGCAGCTCAAGGCCACGCCGCAGGGTGCGTGGCTCATCGACGATTCCTACAACGCAAATCCCAGCTCGGTGCGCGCCGGCATCGACACGCTCGCGGGACTGCCGGGGCGCCGGTTGCTGGTGCTGGGCGAAATGGCGGAGCTCGGCGCTCACTCGCGCGGCAGCCACGAGGACGTCGCGCGCTATGCGCGCGCGCACGGCGTGGAACGGCTGTTCGCACTCGGGTCCGGCGCGCGCGATGCCGTGGCCGCGTTCGGCCCGGGCGCAACCTGGTACGCCTCCGCCGAGGCGCTGACCGCGGAGCTGCGTGCGGAGCTGGCGGCCGGCGCGTACGTGCTGGTCAAGGGTTCGCGCGTGAATCGTCTCGAACGTGTCGTCGAGGCGCTGACGCGCGGGGACGCGGGCACGGACTGCGGGGAGGCGCACTGATGCTGCTGCACGTGTTCGACTGGCTGGCCCAGTACTACGGCGCGTTCCGCGTGTTCAACTACCTGACGCTGCGCGCCATCCTCGCTTCGCTGACGGCACTCGCGATCTCACTGCTGGTGGGGCCGTGGATGATCCGTCGTCTCGCCGCGGGCCAGATCGGCCAGGTCGTGCGCAGCGACGGACCGCAGACGCACCTCGGCAAGAAGGGCACGCCGACCATGGGCGGTGCGCTGATCCTGGTCGCGATGCTCGCCGCGACGCTGGCCTGGGGTGACCTCGGCAACCGCCACATCTGGATCGCGCTCGGCGTGACCGCGGCGTTCGGCCTGATCGGCTTCTACGACGACTACCTGAAGCTGGTCGTGCGCGATCCACGCGGGCTCGCCGCGCGCTGGAAGTACCTGTGGCAGTCGGTGGTGGGTCTCGGCGCCTCGCTGGCCCTGTGGTACACGGCGATCACGCCGGCGGAAACCTCGCTGTACGTGCCCTTCTTCAAGCAGTTCGCGCAGCCACTGTCGATCGCGGCCTTCGTGCTGTTCACGTACTTCGTGATCGTGGGCTCCAGCAACGCGGTGAACCTCACCGACGGGCTGGACGGGCTCGCGATCATGCCCTGCGTGATGGTGGCCGGTGCGCTCGGCATCTTCGCGTACGTCACTGGCAACGTGAAATTCGCAACCTACCTGCAGATTCCCTACGTGCCGGGTGTGGGCGAGATGCTGATCTTCCTGGCGGCGATGGCTGGCGCGGGGCTCGGCTTCCTGTGGTTCAACACCTACCCGGCGCAGGTGTTCATGGGCGACGTGGGCGCGCTCGCCCTCGGCGCGGCGCTTGGCGTCGCGGCGGTGATGGTGCGCCAGGAGATCGTGCTCGCCGTGATGGGCGGCATCTTCGTGCTGGAGACGGTCTCGGTGATGCTGCAGGTCGGTTCCTACAAGCTGCGCGGCAAGCGCATCTTCCGCATGGCGCCGATCCACCATCACTTCGAGCTGAAGGGCTGGGCCGAACCGAAGGTGATCGTGCGCTTCTGGATCATCTCGTTCGTGCTCGTACTGGTCGGTCTCGCAACCCTGAAGATCCGCTGACGATGACCATGGGCAGCCAGAAACAACGGTCGGCCATGCACAGTTCCGTGAGCCTCATCGTGGGGCTCGGCAGGACGGGCCTGTCCTGCGCGCGCCACCTCGCGGCGCACGGTCATGCGCTGCGCATCACCGACAGTCGGGCCGAACCGCCGGGCGCCGCGGGCCTCGCGCGGCTCGGCATCGACGCGACGACGAGCTTCGGCCGCTTCGACCTGCGGCTGCTCGACGGTGCGGACCAGGTGGTGGTGTCGCCCGGCGTCTCGCTGCGGGAGCCGCTGATCGTCGAGGCGACGAGCCGCGGGCTCGACGTGCTGGGCGACGTCGAACTGTTCGCGCGCGAGGTCTCCGGCCGCGTCGTCGGAATCACGGGCACGAACGGCAAGAGCACGGTGACCACGCTGGTGGGCGACATGGCGGCCGCGGCGCACCTGCGGGTGCGCGTGGGCGGCAACCTCGGTGAACCCGCGCTGGAGCTGCTGGTCGGCGAGGCCGCGGATCTGTACGTGCTCGAGCTGTCGAGCTACCAGCTCGAGACCACGCATTCCCTGGCGCTCGAGGCCGCGACGGTGCTGAACCTGACACCGGATCACATGGATCGCTACCGCGACCTCGCCGAGTATGGCGCAGCCAAGGCGCGCATCTTCGAGCGCTGCACCACGGCCGTGGTCAACGCCGACGACGAGTACACGCTGCGGTTGCCGCGGCCGGGGCAGGCCGTGGTGCGCTTCGGTGTGCGTGACGCCGCAGCGGAATACGCGCTGATGCGGCATGCGGGCGGGGACTGGCTCGCGGCGCGCGGCGAGCCGGTGCTCGCGGTCTCGGAGCTGCGCATCGCGGGCGCGCACAATGCAGCCAACGCGCTCGCGGCACTGGCGCTCGGCGACGCCTGCGGCCTGCCGCGCGCCGCGATGCAGGATGCGCTCAGGCGCTTCGCGGGGCTGCCGCACCGCGCGCAGTGGGTGGCCGACCGCCGCGGTGTGCGCTGGATCGACGATTCCAAGGGCACGAACGTGGGCGCCACGCTGGCGGCCGTCGCGGGCTTCGCGGGTCCGCTGGTGGTGATTGCGGGTGGCGACGGCAAGGGACAGGACTTCGCGCCGCTCGCGGCGGCGTTCCGGGGCAAGGTGCGTGCCGTGGTGCTGATCGGGCGCGATGCGCCGGCCATCGCGGAGGTACTGGTCGGTGTGTGCGACGTGCACCACGCGGCGACACTGCCCGCAGCCGTGCAGCAGGCCGCGGCCCTGGCGCGGGAAGGCGAGACGGTGCTGCTGTCGCCCGCCTGCGCGAGCCTCGACATGTTCCGTGACTATGCCGAACGCGGCGAGGTGTTCGCCGCGGCGGTGCGGAGTCTGCCCGCATGAACAGCGCTGCACTGCAGTTCTCGCGCTCGGCGGGCCGCAACCAGCGGTTCGTGTTCGATCCCGTGATCGTGATGATCACGTTCGCGCTGCTGCTCGTCGGCCTCGTCATGGTGACCTCGGCGTCCGTGACCGTCGCCGACCGGCAGTCCGGCGATCCCTTCGCGTACCTCGAGCGGCAGGCGCTGTCCGCGCTGCTCGGGCTCGTGGCCGCATTCGTCATGACCAAGCTGCCCGTGAGCTTCTGGGAACGTAACGGCACGGTGCTGCTGCTTGCGGCCCTCGCGCTGCTGCTCGTTGTGCTGATTCCCGGTCTGGGGCACGCGGTCAACGGCAGTCGCCGCTGGGTGCGGCTGGGGCCACTGAACTTCCAGCCCTCGGAACTCGCGCGCATGCTGCTGCTGACCTACGTCTGCGGCTACGTGGCGCGTCACCACGAGACGCTGCAGACGAGCTTCCGCGGCTTCCTGCGGCCGCTCGGCATGCTGGGCCTCGCCAGTCTGCTGCTGCTCGCCGAGCCCGACTTCGGCTCGGCCATCGTGCTGCTGGGCGCGGGCGTGCTGGTGCTGTTCGTGGCAGGCGCGCGGCTGCGCGACACGCTGCTGCTCGCGGCTGCGGGCGGTGCGTTGATGGGGCTGTTCGCGGTATCGGCCGAGTACCGCGTGCGGCGTCTGACGGCATTCCTTGATCCCTGGGCCGATCCCTTCAACAGCGGCTTCCAGCTGACCCAGTCGTTGATCGCGATCGGCCGCGGCGAGTGGACCGGCGTCGGGCTCGGTTCGAGCGTGCAGAAGCTGTTCTACCTGCCGGAGGCGCACACCGATTTCGTATTCGCGGTGCTGGCCGAGGAGTTCGGCTTCATCGGCGTGCTGATCACGGTCGGCCTGTTCCTGGCGCTGGTGCTGCGTTCGCTGCGCGTCGCGCGGCTCGCGGCCGAGGCGGGCATGGCTTTTCACGCCTGCATGGCGGCCGCGTTCGGCATCTGGATCGGCCTGCAGGCGTTCATCAACGTCGGCGTCAACATGGGTCTGCTGCCGACCAAGGGACTGACGCTGCCGCTGCTGTCCTATGGCCGCACCAGCCTCGTCGTGACTCTCGCCTGGATCGGCGTGCTGCTGCGCGTCCATCACGAGGTGGCCGCCTCCGGCCGCATCGTCACGGTGCCACGCAGTGGTGCCGAATCGTGAGCGGCCGGGTGCTCATCATGGCGGGCGGGACCGGCGGCCACGTGTTTCCGGCACTGGCCGTCGCGCGCGCGCTCGCCGCGCACCAGCGCGAGGTCGTGTGGCTGGGCACGAAGCGCGGCATCGAGGCGCGGCTGGTGCCGGCGGCCGGTATCCGCGTCGAGTGGATCGACATCGGCGGCCTGCGCGGCAAGGGGCCGGTCCCGCTGCTGCTCGCGCCCCTGCGCATCGCGCAGGCGACCTGGCAGGCGCTTGCCGCCCTGCGTCGCGTGCGTCCCGGCGTCGTGCTCGGCTGTGGCGGCTTCGTGTCCGGCCCCGGCGGGCTCGCCGCGTGGCTCACGCGCACCCCGCTCGTGATCCACGAGCAGAACGCGATCGCGGGGCTGACGAACCGCCTGCTCAGCCGCATTGCGCGGCGCGTCGCCACGGCGTTCCCCGGCAGTTTCCCGGCGCGGCTGCGGCGCGCGGTCGCGGTGGTCGGCAACCCGGTACGCGCCGAGATCGTGGCCCTCGCCACACCGGAGGCGCGCTTCGCCGCACGGCAGGGTCCGCTGCGGCTGCTGGTGTTCGGCGGCAGCCAGGGCGCGCGTGCCATCAACGCACTGCTGCCGGCGGCGCTGGCGCACCTGCCGCACGAGGCGCGGCCGGTCGTCGTGCACCAGTGCGGCCGCGGCCACGAGCAGCACACGATCGGCGCTTACCAGGAGCACGGTGTGAAGGCGCACGTGCGCGAGTTCATCGACGACATGCCCGGTGCCTACGAATGGGCGGATCTCGCGGTGTGCCGCGCGGGCGCACTGACGGTCTCGGAACTCGCCGCGGCGGGCCTCGGCGCGGTGCTGATACCGTTCCCCGCGGCGGTCGACGACCACCAGACGCACAACGCGCGCTTCCTCGTCCAGGCGGGCGCGGCGCGCATCGCGCAGGAGCGCGACCTGACCTCGGAGAGCCTCGCGGCACTGCTCACGGAACTCCTGCGCCAGGGGCGCCCCGGCCTCGGCGCCATGGCCGCGGCTGCACGTCGCGTGGCCGTGACCGACGCCGCAGAGCGCGTCGCCGCGCTGTGCCTCGAAGTCGAGCGGAGGGCGGCATGACGAACCGCATGCGGCGCATCCATCGCATCCACTTCGTCGGCATCGGCGGCAGCGGCATGAGCGGCATCGCCGAGGTGCTGATCAACCTGGGCTACGCCGTGCAGGGCTCGGACCTGCGTGCGAACGCCGTGACCGCACGGCTCGCGCAGCTGGGCGCGCGCATCTTCATCGGCCACGAGGCGGGCAACGTGGCTGGTGCGGACGTGGTCGTCGTCTCGAGCGCGGTCGCGGCCGACAACACCGAGGTGCTGGCGGCGCAGGCGGCACGACTACCGGTCGTGCAGCGCGCGGAGATGCTCGCCGAGTTGATGCGCTTCCGGCATGCGATCGCGGTCGCGGGCACGCACGGCAAGACGACCACGACGAGCCTGGTGGCGAGCCTGCTCGCCGAGGGCGGGCTGGATCCGACCTTCGTGATCGGCGGCCGGCTGAAGAGCGCGGACAGCCACGCCCGCCTCGGCGCCGGGCGCTACCTCGTGGCCGAAGCCGACGAGAGCGACGCGTCGTTCCTGCACCTGCAGCCGATGATGGCCATCGTCACGAACATCGACAACGATCACCTGTCGACGCACGAAGGCGACTTCGAGCGCCTCAAACAGAGCTTCGTCGAGTTCCTGCACAACCTGCCGTTCTACGGCCTCGCGGTGCTGTGCGCGGACGACGAGCACGTCGCGTCGATCCTGCCGCGTGTCTCACGCCCGATCGTGACCTACGGCCTCGGCGACGGCGTCGACGTGCGTGCCGTGAACGTGTGCCGCGAGGGCATGCGTTCGGTGTTCGATGTCGAGCGTGCGGGCAGGTCCGTGGCACTGCCCGTGACGCTGTCGCTTCCCGGGCGGCACAACGTACTGAACGCGCTGGCCGCGATCGCGGTGGCCACCGAGCTCGAGGTGCCGGATGCGGCGATCCAGCGCGCGCTCGCGAACTTCCAGGGTATCGGCCGGCGCCTCGAGCGCGTCGCCGAGTTCCCGCTGCGGGGCGGCCAGGTCTCGATCGTCGACGACTATGGGCACCACCCGACCGAGATCGCGGCCACGCTCGATGCGGTGCGCCAGGGCTGGCCGGGACGGCGGCTGGTGCTGGTGTTCCAGCCACATCGCTATACGCGCACGCGCGATCTCATCGACGACTTCGCCGAAGTGCTCTGCAGCGCCGATGTGCTGCTGGTGGGTGAGGTCTATGCGGCCGGCGAGATGCCCATCACGGGCGCCGACGGCCGCGCGGTGTGCCGCGCGGTGCGGTCGCGCGGCAAGGTCGAGCCGGTGTTCGTCGAGAGAATCGAGCAGCTCGCGGGGGCGCTCGCGGGCCTGCTGGAGCCGGGCGACGTGATCCTGACCATGGGCGCGGGCAGCATCGGCGCCGTGGCCCACGAGCTGCCGGCGCAGCTCGCCGAAGGTGCGCCATGAACGCGCTCAGGGTCGCTGCGCGCTTCGCACCGCACGTACGCCACGACGAGCCCATGTCGCGACACACCTCATGGCACGCCGGCGGCCCGGCCGAGCTGTGGTTCGAGCCGCAGTCCGCCGACGAGCTCGCCGCATTCCTGCGCGAGCTGCCCGAAGAGGTGCCCGTGACCTTCGTCGGGCTCGGCAGCAACCTGCTGGTGCGCGACGGCGGCATCCGCGGCGCCGTGGTGTCGCTGCATGGCACGCTGAACGCGCTCGCGCGCGTCGACGCCACACGCGTGCGTGCCGAGGCGGGCGTGCCCTGCGCGCGCATCGCACGCCAGTGCGTGAAGTGGGAACTGGGCCCGGCGGAGTTCTTCGCGGGCATTCCGGGCACGCTGGGCGGTGCGCTCTCGATGAACGCCGGCGCCTGGGGCGGCGAGACCTGGCGTTACGTCTGCGAGGTCGAGGTGATCGACCGGCGCGGCGAGCGCCGCCGGCGCAGCGCCTTCGAGTACCGCACCGCCTACCGCAGCGTGACGCCACCGGTGCCCGGCGAGTGGTTCCTGGCGGCGACGCTCGAATTCGAGCCCAAGCCCGGTGCCGAACTCGACGACATCCGGGTGCTGCTGGAGAAGCGCCGGGATACGCAGCCGATCGGCGAGTGGAGCTGCGGCTCGGTGTTCATCAACCCGCCCGGCGACCATGCCGCGCGGCTCGTCGAGGCGGCCGGCCTCAAGGGCTTCCGGGTCGGCGATGCCTCCGTGTCGACCAAGCACGCGAACTTCATCATCAATCACGGAGCGGCGCGCGCCACCGACATCGAGGCGGTGATCCGGCACGTGCGCACCACGGTCGAGCGGGTCCACGGCGTGCGGCTGCGCACGGAGGTCAGGATCGTGGGGGAGCCGGCATGACGACGCGACGT
>CAYWMY010000018.1:0-17655 GCA_964459405.1 uncultured Steroidobacteraceae bacterium
GGCGATCCGGTGCAAAAAAGGGACGGAATTCTAGCAAACGTCCGGCGTCGGGCGGGTTCCGCATCGCCGTTGCGCTGCGCGCACCCCTCGGCGAAGCTGCCTGCGCGTCCCGCGAGAGGCATCGGAGTCCGGCCCGCATCACGCATGGCGGTCTTTGCACGGACGGCACCGCAGTTTAGTGTGAGCAGCTCATGGTGGCGTTTACCACCGGCTGTCGAAGGAACAGGACACTCGCGCGGCCTGGCATGACGGAGGTCACGATGATTGCCACACGGATGCGTTGGCGGGGTCTCGCATTGTCATTGCTCGCCCTGGCCACGATGTCGTCGGTCGCCGCGCAGGGTCCGGGCGGTGCCGCAGATGGCCCGACGCCGCCGGCGCCGCGCCCGCGCGCCGCGCCGGGATTCGTGCTGTCGGAGTTCGCCGTGGGGCTGGAGCGGCCCGTGGCACTGCTCGCGTTGCCGAACGGCGACCTGATCGTCGAAGAAGGCCCCACCGTGGATCGCCCGGGGCGCGCCTTCATCCTGCGCGACGCAGACCGGGACGGCGTCGCGGAGCGGCGCGTGCCGCTGCGCGCAGACCTCACCGCTCCCGCCGCCTGGCTGCTGCGCCGTGACCGTCTGTACCGTGCCGATGCCGCGGGCCTGGAACGATGTGCGTTCCTGGTCGGGCAACAGGCCCCGGTGTCCGCCTGCCGGGTGGTGGCCGACTTCGGAGGCCCCGCGACCGACGCCCCGGTCGCGCTGGCCATGTATCCCGATGAATCGCGGCTGGTGGTTCTCAACGCGAAGGGTGTCCACTCGCTGCTGCCGGACGGCGGCGACCTGCGGCCCCTCGGGGCGGAAACGACGCGCCGGGCGGCCGCTCTGGCCGTGGAGCCGCGTCTGGCCCGGCCCTGGGTCGCGTCGGGCCCGGAACCGGCCGACGCGGGCATGGCCGTGACGCTCCAGTCACTGCCCGCTGGCGGTGGTCCCGGTGCGGCGGTGTCCATTCCCGCGGCTGGCATGCCGACCGCACTCGTGTTCTATCGGCGGCGGGCCTTGCCCCCGGAACTGCATGGCGCAGCGCTCCTGGCACTGTCGGCCGGCAGTGGCGAGGCGGCGCTGCCCGCGCACGTCGTTGCCATTCCGTTCACCGCCGGCCGTCCGTCCGGCCCATCCCGGGAACTGCTGCTCGGTCGCGGAGCCCCGGGCCGGTTCCAGCCCACGGCGATCGCGGTGCTCAGCAATGGCGCGGTGGTTGTTGCGGACGCAGCGAGCGGCACGGTGTGGCGGCTCGACTTCGTGCCTTGAGGCCGGGCCCGGGCGGTCAGCCCGCGAGCAGCACGGCTTCGCCGTGCTCCAGCGCGTCGGGAGTGCCATAGATCACGACGACGTCGCCGTCGCGCAGCACCGTCTCGGGGCCGGGATCGCGGCCGACGATGCCCTCGCGGCGGATGGCGGTGAACGAAACAGTTGCGCCGCGCTCGCGGATTTCCGCGAGCGTGCGTCCGACCGACCACGCGCCCGGAGGCAGCACGACGGTGTGCAGTTCTTCGCGCAGCGCGTAGTTCTCGTCGAGGCGGGCGGCGCCCTCGCGCCGGAAGACGCTGCGCAGGACGCTGTAGCGGTGGGCCCGGATGTCGGCGAGCGTGCGCACGACTTTCGACATCGGCACCTTGAGCAGCAACAGCGTCTGTGACACGAGCATCAGCGCGGCCTCGAAGGTCTCGGGAACCACCTCCGTCGCCCCTGCCGCGGTCAGCGCATCCAGCCTGGTATCGTCCTGGGTGCGCACGAGGATGGGCACGTCCTTGCGGATCTGTCGCACCGCGCGCGTGATGGTCAGCGACCGTTCGACATCGGCGAAGGTGATCACGATGGCGCTCGCGTGCTCGATGCCGGCCGCGTGCAGCATGGCCTCGTCGGAGGCGTCACCGTAGATGACGCTGTCGCCGGCCTGTCGCGCCGCGCGCACGCGGAACGGCTCCATGTCCATCGCCAGGAACTCGAAGCCGTGGGTCTCCAGCACCCGGGCGACGTTCTGGCCGACGCGTCCGTATCCGCAAAGGATCACGTGATCGCGGCGCGCCACAGTGAGCGTCGCGGCGGATTCGCGCGCCAGTGCCGAGTTGTCCGGCCCCCGCTGCCGCAGCAGGAAGCGCGCGATGCGCTTGTTGTTCCGGATCACGACCGGCGAGATCACCATCGACAGCACGATGGCCGCGAGCAGCGGCTGGGTCACGCTCGGGTCCACGAGCCGCCCCTGCATCAGCACGGTCAGCAGTGCAAAGCCGAATTCGCCGCCCACGGACAGCACGATGCCGGTGCGCACGGCCTTGAACGCACTCCCGGCGAAGGGACGCGCCGCCAGGGCGGCCGCCACCCCCTTGATGAGCATCATCGAGACCAGCATCGTCAGCACGACAGCCGTTTCACGAAACAGCAGGGCCACGTCCAGCTGCATGCCGACCGTGACGAAGAACAGGCCGAGCAGGATGTCGCGGAAAGGCCGGATGCCGGCCTCGACCTGATAGCGGTACTCGGTTTCCGCCAGCATCATGCCGGCCAGGAACGAGCCGAGCGCGAGCGACAGGCCGACGGCATGCGTCGCCCAGGCCGAGCCGATGGCCACCAGCAGTACCGCGAGCGTGAACAGCTCCGGGGTCCTGCTGCGTGCGATCTCGCTGAACAGCGGCCGCAGCAGCCACCGGCCCGCGGCGAGCACGATCAGCAGTGCGACTCCCGCCTTCAGCACCGCCTGCAGCGTGTCCGCTGCGCCGAAGGTGCCACTGGTCGACGACAGGGCTGCAGCGATTGCGAGCAGCGGCACGAATGCCATGTCCTGGAACAGCAGGATGCCGAAGGCGAGCCGGCCGTGAGTGCGGTTGATCTCCGCCTGCTCCGTCAGCTGGCGCAGCAGGATCGCCGTCGACGACATGGCCACCGCGCCGGCCAGAACGATGTCGGCGTCCGGCCGCACGCCCGCGAGCCACGCGACGCCGCCCACGATCAGCATCGTGAGGACCATCTGCAGCGCGCCCAGGCCGAACACCTCGCGCCGCATGGCCAGCATGCGGGGCAGCGAGAACTCGAGACCCAGCGTGAACAGCAGGAACACGACCCCGAACTCGGCCAGCGTGCGCGTGGCCTGCGTGTCGGGCACGAGTCCAAGTGCAAAGGGCCCGAGTGCCATGCCGACGCACAGGAAGCCGAGAATCGGCGGCAGGCGCAGGCGCCGCATGGCAGCGACCAGTACCACGGTCGCTGCCAGCAGGATCAGCAGGTCGGTCAGAGCGCTCTCGGCCACGTTCTCGGTCTCCGACGGTCATGGTGTGTGACCGAGCCTCTCGTGGCAACTGCGCGCCGCTATGGTGCCCCCGGGAATCCGTGGAATACGACACCAGTGCCGCGGTGACAGGCCGGTCAGCACGCGCCCGCAGCGCGGCTTCAGCGCGACCGGGATCGCGTGCGGCTTTCTGCGCCGTGATACCCCTGCTAGCATCGCAGGCGCCGTACCAGCCACCTGCAGTGAGGTCCGTCATGTCCGATCCCGTAATCGCCGCCAGGGCTCCGATCGTGGTCGAAGTCGAGGGAGGCAAGACCTACTGGTGGTGTTCCTGCGGGCGCTCACAGAAGCAGCCCTTCTGCGACGGATCCCACAAGGGTTCGGAGTTCACGCCGTTGAAATACGAGCCATCCGAGAGCGGCAAGGTGTGGTTCTGCGCCTGCAAGCACTCCGCGAAGAAGCCGCTCTGCGACGGCACCCACAAGAAACTCTGACCGCACCAGCGACACCGGCGCGGTGCCGGCCGTGGTCCCCCGATTCGAAATGTGCGAGCGCCCCGGCGGCATCGACTGCCGGCTTGCGGGCGACTGGCGCATCGACGCCATCGAGGCGCTCGCGCCAGCGCTCGCGGTCGTCTCGCGACCGGTGAGCGGCGAGGTGGTGTTCGATGGCACCGCGCTCGGTTCGCTGGACCTGAGCGGAGCATGGGTGCTGAGCACCATGGAGCGACGCCTGCGCGCCGCCGGCGCGGCCATCCGCTGGGTCACGCCGCGTCCGGACCTGCTCGCATTCATCGACGAGATTCAGGGTGGGACGGCACCGGCGGAGCTGGAGACCGAGGGCGAGGGCTTCGGCGTGACCCTGCCGCTCGAGCAGGTCGGGCGCCTCGCGGTCGCAGCGGGCAAGACCGGAGTCGCGGCGCTGCAATTCTACGGCGAGGCCGCGACCGTGATCGGCGGTTGTCTGCGCGATCCGCGCCGCTTCCGGTGGCCGTCCGTCGTGCGGCACATCTACGAGACCGGCGTCTCGGCCATCCCGATCGTCTCCCTGATCGCGTTCCTGATCAGCGTCATCGTCGCCTATATCGGGGCCCAGCAGCTGCGTCAGTTCGGCGGCGAGATCTTCGTGGTCGACCTCGTGACCATCTCCGTGCTGCGGGAACTCGGCGTGCTGCTGACGGCGATCATCGTGGCCGGTCGTTCGGGCAGCGCCTTCGCAGCCGAGATCGGCGTCATGAAGCTCAACGACGAGGTGGACGCGCTCGCCGCCATGGGCATGCACCCGCTCGAGGTGCTGGTGCTGCCGCGTCTGCTGGGACTCATGATCGCGCTGCCCGCGCTGACCGTGATCGCCGACGCGATGGGCCTCGCGGGCGGTGCGTTGCTGTCATGGTTCCTGCTGGAGATCCCGTTCACCCAGTACATGGTGCGCATGGACGAGGCGATCGCGAGCACGACCTTCTGGGTCGGCCTCATGAAGGCGCCGGTATTCGCATTCCTGATCGCGTTCGTGGGCACGCTGCGCGGCATGGAGGTGCGCGGCTCTTCGCGCGATCTCGGGCGGTTGACGACCGTCGCGGTCGTGCAGTCCATCTTTCTGGTGATCTTCGCGGATGCCATCTTCGCGGTGATCTTCATGGAGCTGGACATATGAGCGGTCGCCCGGCATGAGCGGTGCGCCCGTCATCTGCGTGCGGGGCGTCGTCAACCGCTTCGGCAGCCAGGTCGTGCACGACGGGCTCGATCTCGACGTTTACGCCGGTGAAATCTTCGGCATCGTCGGCGGCTCCGGCAGCGGAAAATCCGTGCTGCTGCGCACCATGCTGGGACTGCAACGCGTCCAGGCCGGCAGCGTGGAGATCGAGGGGCGCGACGTCATGGCACTGTCACCACCGGAACTGCTCGCCGTCAAACGACGCTACGGCGTCACGTTCCAGCACGGCGCGCTGTTTACGTCCCTGACCGTCGCCGAGAACGTCGCACTGCCGATCTCGGAGTATCACGACGTCGATGACGAGATGATCGGCGGACTCGCGGCGCTCAAGATCCGCATGGTCGGACTGCCGGAGGACGCCGGGGCGAAGTATCCGGCGCAGCTGTCGGGGGGCATGGTGAAACGCGCGGCGCTCGCGCGCGCGCTGGCGCTCGATCCGGCGCTGCTGTTCCTCGACGAGCCGACTTCCGGGCTGGACCCGATCTCGGCCGCCGCCTTCGACCGCCTGGTACTGTACCTGCAGACGCACCTGCGCCTCACGGTGGTGATGATCACGCACGACCTGGATACGATCTTCCGCGTCTGCAATCGCGTCGGCGTGATCGTGGACCGCCGCATGATTTCGGGTACGCTCGAGGATATCGTGAGGCACGAACATCCCTGGATCCGCGAATACTTCCACGGCGAGCGCAGCCGCATCGTGGCCGAGGGGCGGGCAGGTCATGGATAGAGATGCCAACTACGTGGCCGTCGGCGCATTCGTGCTGCTGGTGCTGGCCATGGCCGTGGGCTTCGTGGTCTGGTACACGGAGTCCGGGGATCGGCGCGACTACCGGCGCTATGAAATCTACTTCGTCGGCTCCGTCAGTGGCCTGTCCGAGGGTGGCTCGGTGCGCTATCTGGGCGTCAGTGTGGGGCGCGTCGCGAGCATCGGCATCGATCCGCGCAATCCCGGTCGTGTTCAGGTGCTGGCGGACATCGACGACAAGACACCCATCGGTCCGAACACGGTGGCGAGCCTCGGCCTGCTCGGCGTCACGGGCCTGTTGTTCATCGATCTCAAGCCCGCTGCGGCCGGCCCGGTGGCGCGTCCGGTGCCGAGCATGCGTTACCCCGTGATCCCGTCGGAGCAGTCCGGCTTCGACGTGCTGGTCAGCAGCCTGCCCGACATGGTTGCGCAGGCATCGCAGCTGGCCGCGCGACTCAGTGCGGCGCTGTCCGACGCGAACCTGAAGGCGTTCTCCGACACCCTCGGGCACATGGAGGCCGCGGCGCGCGAACTGCCACCCGCGATCCGTGACGGGCGGGCGGTCATGGCGGAGCTCGGCAAGGCGGCGCGCGAGATCGACGAGGCGGCGCTCGCGGTGCGCGACGTGGCGGCCAGTGCGGCCCCGGACGTCAAGTTCACGCTGGCACGACTGCGTACTGTGGCCGATAACCTCGCCATGACCTCGGCCCGGGTCGACCGCTTCGTCGCCGACAACCAGGCGAACATCACGCGATTCACGAGCGAGGGACTGGGCGAGGTCTCGGCGCTGGTGCAGGAGGCGCGTGCCGCGGCACAGGAGATCAACGCCCTGTCGCGCAGCCTCAGGGAGGATCCGTCGCGTGTGCTGTATCAGCCGCCATCGCAGGGAGTGGCGATTCCCAGATGATTGCCAGGTCAACCCGTTTACGCGTCCTGACCGGCCTGGCTGCCGCGCTGCTTGCCGCCTGCGGCGGTTTCGTGCGCGATGCGCCCGTGCCCGCCGTCTACCGGCTGTTCCCTCCCGCGCTGCCTGCGGGCGAGGCCCTGCCTGCGGAGCTCAGAATCGAGCGTCCGACCGTCGCGGCAGGCCTGGGCGGTGATCGCGTCGCGAGCCTGTGGCCCGACGGGCGCATCGACTATTACCGCGACGCGCGGTGGGGCGACGATCTTCCGCGGGTCGTCGAGGCGGCGCTGGTCGAGACGCTGGCGCGGACCGAGCGGCTGCGCGCTGTGCAGGGCGATCGTGCGCCCTTCCTTGCGACACACGTGCTGCAGGTCGACATCCGGCGCTTCGAGGCCGACTACTCCGCAGGTGCGCCACCGGTCGTCCGCGTGAGTCTCGGCGCCACGCTGGGCACGGCGCGTGATCGCCGAGTGCTCGCAGCCTTCGATGTTGCCGCCGAGGCACGGGCCCGCTCCAACACGCAGACCGACGTGATGCGTGCCTTCAACGAAGCCTTCGCCCGTGCCGCCGGTGAACTGAGCGTGCGGTTGCTGGCGGCGGTGGGCCCGGCGCCGCAGGCGGTACCGGCAGCCGAATAACGCCGGCACGCGCGGGCCGTGTCGCTGCGGCAGTAGACCCACCCCGTTCGGTTCCGCCCGTCAAGGCACGAGCACTGCGGCACCGTTCAGCGTGCCGGCGCGCAGTGCGGCGAGTGCCTCGTTGGCGGCGCCCAGCGGGAAGCGGGTCACCGTCGTCCGCACGGGTACGCGCGGCGCGAGATCGAGGAACTCATGCGCGTCGCGCCGCGTCAGGTTTGCGACCGACCGCAGCACGCGCTCGCCCCACAGGAGCGCGTAGGGGAAGCTCGGGATGTCGCTCATGTGGATGCCGCCGCAGACGACCGTGCCACCCTTGCGTACGTGTCCGAGCGCGAGCGGCACGAGTGCGCCGGCCGGCGCGAACAGGATGGCCGCGTCGAGTGGCCAGGGCGGCGGCACGTCGGTGCCGCCGCTCCACGCACAGCCGAGCTCGCGGGCGAAAGCCTGCGCGGGGGCGTCATCGGGACGCGTGAACGCCGCCACCTCGCGGCCCTCGAACCGCGCGACCTGCGCCACGATGTGAGCGGCCGCACCGAATCCGTACAGCCCGATGCGCTTCGAGGTCCCGGTCATGCGCAGCGCACGATGGCCGATCAGGCCCGCGCACAGCAGGGGTGCCGCGTGCAGATCATCCAGCGCCGCCGGCAGCGGCAGGCAGTAGCGCGCGTCGGCCACGACGTGGTCGGCATAGCCGCCGTCGATCTGATATCCCATGAAGCGTGCGTGATCGCAGAGGTTTTCCTCGCCGCGGCGGCAAGGTTCGCAGGTGCCGCAGGTCCAGCCGAGCCATGGCACGCCGAGCCGCAGCCCGCGCGGCAGGCTCACACCGGGGCCGCAGTGCAGCACCTCGCCGACGATCTCGTGGCCCGGCACGATCGGATGCGGAACCGCCGGCAGCTCGTCGTCGACGACGTGCAGGTCGGTGCGGCAGACGGCACAGGCGCGGACCCGCAACAGCACCTGCCCCGGCCCCGGTTCGGGAACCTCCCGTTCGGACATGACGAGCGGGCCGCCACGGTGCTGCAGCACCATCGCGCGCATCCGTTCCGGCACGCTGCGCGGCATGAGACGTTCAGGCGAACAGACTGGCGTAGCGGCGCTCGCCCATGGACTGGGCGATCAGCAGCTGCAGGAACTCCTGTGCGGACGTGGCGTCGCCGAGCAGCCGGCCCTGAGCATAGTGACAGTTGTTCGCGCGCAGGAACTGCAGCTGTCTCTCGCTCTCGACGCCCTCGGCCACGACCTCGAGCCCGAGGCTGCGACCCATCTCGATGATCGTGCGCACCAGCGTGGCGTCGTCCTTCGACACCGCGGCGTGACGCACGAAGGTCTGGTCGATCTTCAGGGTGCCGACCGGGAACTGCTGCAGCGCGGACAACGACGAGTACCCGGTGCCGAAATCGTCGATCGCGAGATGCAGCCCCATGGCATGCAGCTCGTCCAGCAGCCGCACCATGCGGCGCGCGTCGGTCATCAGCGTCGTCTCCGTGATCTCGAGCTCGAAGTTGTGCGGTGACACGCCGCTGTCGTCGAACACCGAGCGGCAGCGCGTGATGAACTCGGCCTGCTTGAGCTGCCGCAGCGAGAGGTTGATGGACACCAGGCCCGGCTGCGGCACGTGCCTCTGCCAGTCGCGGAAGTCCCGGCAGACGCGCCTGAGCACCCACTCGCCGATCGCCAGGATCAGGTCCGATTCCTCGGCCAGAGGAATGAACTGCGACGGCGGGATGTCGCCGTGTCCCGGCAGGCGCCAGCGCAGCAGCGCCTCGCAGCCCACGATGCGGCCCGAACGCAGATCCACCTTCGGCTGGTACAGCATCACGAGCTCGTCGCGCTCGACCGCCCGCCGCAGCTTGCTCTTGAGCATCAACCGCTCAACGGCTGCCGCGTTCATGTCGGGTGAATACAGCGATACCGCATTGCCGCCGTTCTGCTTGGAGTGGTACATGGCGGCGTCCGCGTTGCGGATCAGGTCGATGGTGTTCTCCGCGTCGCGCGGGCAGAACGCGATGCCCACGCTCGCGGTCGTGAACAGTTCCTGCGCGCCCAGGTGGAACGGCAGCGCGACGCGGTGGAGCAGGTCGCGCGCCAGCTGCACGACGGTCTCGCGGTGGCTCTCGCCCGTCGCCAGTCCCTCGATGAACAGTGCAAATTCGTCACCAGCGAGGCGACCTGCGGTCGCCTCGCGCGGCATGCACTGGATCAGGCGTTCACTGACGATTTCCAGTGCGCGGTCGCCCGCCGCATGGCCGAAGGTGTCGTTGACCTCCTTGAAGCTGTCCAGGTCGATGTACAGCAGCGCCACCCCCGTGCCCGCGCGGCGGTTGCGCGCCAGCGCCTGCTGCAGCGAGTGCTGGAACTGCATGCGGTTGGGCAGCTTGGTCAGCGGGTCGTAGCTGGCCAGGTAGCGGATACGCCGTTCGGCGCGCTTGCGGTCCGTGATGTTGCGGGCGACGAAGATGCAGCCCTGGAAGCGCGGGTCGGTGCCCGAAAGCGTCGAACCCGAGAACGACACCGGAATCGTCTGACCCTGCGCGGTGACGATCACGAACTCGCGGGTCTCGGTCGCGGCTCGCGCAAGATCGAAGTTGCCGCGGTCCTGCTCGGCGATGACGCTCGCGATGTTGCGGCCGAGCAGTCCGCTCTCGCCGGTGCCGAGCAACCGCCCGGCAGCATCGTTGACGCGCTTGATGTGGCCGTCGGGGGACGTCACGAACACGGCATCGGTCATGTTGTCGAGCACGACGTCGGCCCAGCGCTGCGAGACGGCGCTGTCGAGCAGGCTGGCCCGGAGCTTCTCCAGCGCCTTCGCGAGATCCGTGAAGTCCGGATGGTCGACCGGCGGCACGGGGCGGCTCCAGTTGCCCCCGGCCATCCACTCGGCGGTGTCGCGCAGGATCTCGACGGGCCGCTCGATTTCCCGCGCCAGACGCCACGCCAGGTGGAACGCCCCGAAGAGCAGCAGCCCGCCACCCGCGCCGAAGGCCGCGAGGCGGAGGATCAGGGTCCGCTCACGTTTGCGCTCGAGCAGCGCGGCCACATCCCCCAGGTGCTGATCCGCCGCGGGGGCCCCGTCCAGGGCCTTGCTCAGCTTCGCGACAGCCTGTCGATGCACCTGCTCGTCGGAAATGTGGTCCATCACGGTCAGGCCTGCCACCAGCAGCAGCACCAGAACGACGACGGTCGCCGCGGCTGTCAGGATGCGGGCACGCAGGGCGAGCCCATGGCGGGTGGCGGTGCCGCGCTCCCTCGGCACTGCGCCATGACTGCCCGGCATCGCCGGGGGCCGGGCCGGTTGTTCGCTGCTGGACGCCATGAGGCGGATCATACTCCGCAGTTCCTGGCGCCGTGGGCGCGGCACGCGGTACGCCCGCGCCAACCGTTGTGCGGACCCGGCGCCAGCGGTTAGCCTCCGCGGGGCAGCGCGTCGCGCATCGGTCGCACCCTTGATCATCGAAATCGTCACCGACCTGGTCTGTCCCTGGTGCTGGCTCGGCAAACGGCACCTCGAGCTGGCACTCGAACGGCGCCCCGATCTCGAGGTCGAGCTGTCATGGCTCCCGCACGAGTTGAATCCCTGGATCCCGGAAGGCGGCATGCAGCGGGACGCCTATCTGGCGCAACGGTTCCCGGACGGGACCGATCTCACGGCCCGCCAGCGGGAACTGACGCGCCTCGGGGCCGAGGTGGGCGTCGACTTCCGGTTCGACCGCATCGTACGCATGCCCAACACGCGGGCCGCTCATGCGCTGGTCCGCCTCGCGCGCGAGGTGGACTGCTGCGACAATCTCATCGAATCGCTTTTCGAGGGCTACTTCGCCCTGGGCCAGGACATCGGCGACCCCGTTGTGCTCGCGGAGGTCGCGACGGCCTGTGGTATGGATGGGCCCACTGTCGCGGCCCGGCTGCGCGCCCGCACGGACTATGAGCGTGTCGTCGCGCTGGAACGCATGATCGAGACGGCCGGCGTCGAAGTGGTGCCGTACTACGTGTTCAACGGACGCTACTCCTGCGCCGGGGCTCAGGACGTGTCCACATTCTGCCGCGCGCTCGATCGGGCCGCGGCGTGACCAGTTTCGACGCGCTGCAGCTCACCGGGCGTACCGCGACGCACGTGGTCGAGGTGGCGGAATTTTCGCTGTGCCTGCACCCCGACGCGGCTGCGGCCCTCGATGCGCTGTGCCGCTCGGCCCGGCGCCGCGGACTCGATCCCTGGCCGGTGTCGGGATTCCGGTCATTCGAACGCCAGCTCGCGATCTGGAATGCCAAGTTCCGGGGCGAACGGCCGCTCTTCGACCGGGAGGGGCGGCCGCTGCGGGCGCGGGACCTCGACGTTGCGGCGCGGGTTGCGGCGATCCTGTGCTGGTCGGCCTTGCCCGGCGCAAGCCGGCATCACTGGGGCACCGACGTCGATCTCGTCGACCGCGGCGCGCTGACGGCGGGTCGCTCGCCGCAGCTGCAGGCCGCGGAGTACGAGGCGGGTGGCCCGTTTGAGCGGCTCTCGACCTGGCTCGAGGGGCACGCGGGTCGCTTCGGGTTCTATCGGCCCTATCGCCGGGATCGTGGCGGGGTCGCCCCCGAGCTCTGGCACTTCAGCTTCGCGCCCCGGGCACGCGAGGCGCAGGCGGCGTTGACACCCGCACTGCTGCGCGAGGCGCTGTCCTCGGCGACGATCGACGGGCGCGACTGCGTGCTGGCGCAGCTGGCTTCGCTGCACCGCCGCTATGTGACTGAGGTGGATCGCCCGCCGCGCATGCGGTCCCGCTGGGTGCGGTGCGGGCGCTGATCAGGTGTCGCGGCGACCCGGCGCCGCGGGGGTGGTTTCCCAGACCTGCCGCAGTGCGTCGATCACCAGCCGGCGAACCTGCGCCATCCCGTCGCTGTCGACGGTGAACAGCGGCGGGCTGCGCTTGAGCTGTGGCCACTGGCCCGTGCGCAGCAGCCGCCGCGCATAGGCCACGTTCTGGCGCACCGCCTGCAGGTAGGGATTGGCGCCGTCGAACACGGGTTCCATGTAGCGGAAGGCGTGCTCGAACTCACCTTCCAGGCGCTCGTCCAGCGTGTCGTCGACGAAGCCCGGCGTCCTGCGCAGCAGATCCAGCCCGGAACCGTAGGTGGTGGTGATTCCGTCGCTGCCGCGGACCGTCGCGATTCCGCCCAGCACGAACTCCGCATAGAGCCGGTCACGGCATTTCTCGAGGTAACACCGGTCCGCCATCTGCGCGAGCATGTCGGCGGTGCCGAGCAGGTGGCCCGTCTTGCGGTCGCGCGGGTCGGTGACCTCGATGCGGTCGAAGGGCACTTCGTAGCCGGTGAAGTGCACGATGCGCGTCGCCACGGGTACCCAGCCGCCCATTCCGATGTCCGTCAGGTACCGCGCGATGAAATGCGCGCTGCGCGTGACATGCGTGCGGGTGAACACGGCGCCGTTCACGACGCTGGATTCGGCGGTGCTGCGGATGTAGCCCGCGTCGTGGAAATGCGCGACCACCATTCCCATCAGCGCGCGTTCCGGCCCGAGGCTGGCCGCGGTGTTGCCGTGCGTTGCCTCGTAGCCTGTGATCAGCCGCGCCATCGCGAGCACGACGTCGAGCGTGTGCTGCAGGTCGTGATAGACGGTGTCGATGCCGAGATAGCCGGGATAACGGCCGCCGAACAGGCGCTCGAGATCTTCGGTCGTGCGTGCCAGCACGTCGACGGGGTGCCCCGGATAGGTGGCACGGTACAATTCCACGATCGCAGCCTGTACTGCCGCGGGCGAACTGACCTGCACGGTGTTCGTGACGTCGTAGTCGCTGCGGCGGTTCGGTTGCGGCACGTCGCACGGGATCCGGTACAGGCGGTGCGGCAGTGTACGCGCGGTCCGCGACCCGGGGCCAGCGGCACGCCTGATTGCGCGAGGCGCATCACAACGCGATCACGGTATGTCAAACGTGGCGACGACCGGTGCGTGGTCCGAGGGTCGCTCCCAGGTGCGAGGCGTCCGGTCGATGCTGCAGCCGGTGCAGCATGCCGCGAGCTCGGCACTCGCGAGGATCAGGTCGATGCGCAGGCCGTGGTTGCGCCGGAACGCGCCCATGCGGTAGTCCCACCAGCTGTAGGCACCAGCGGGCTGATCGAAGTGCCGGAACACATCGACCAGGCCGCGCCCCATGAGTGCACGCAGCGCTTCACGCTCCGCCGCGCTGACGTGCACCGATCCCTCCCAGGCCTGCGGGTCGTGCACGTCGCGGTCCTCGGGAGCGATGTTGAAGTCGCCCAGCACGGCGAGCCGCGGGTGGCGCGCGAGTTCGGCTCCGACGTAATCGCCGAACCTCGACAGCCAGTCCAGCTTGTAGGCGTACTTGTCCGACCCCACGGCCTGGCCGTTCGGGACGTAGGCGTTGATCACGCGCACGCCGCGGATGGTGCCGGCGATCACGCGACGCTGAGGGTCGTCGAAACCCGGGACGCCGATGATGATCTCGTCGATGGGCGGTCGCGCCAGCAGCGCGACGCCGTTGTAGGTCTTCTGCCCTGCCGCGGCGTGATGCAGGCCAAGCGCCTCGAACTCGCCGCCCGGGAACTCACTGTCCGGCAGCTTGATTTCCTGCAGCGCGACCACGTCGCACGGGGAGGCCCCGAGCCAGTCCCGCAGCTGCGGCAGGCGCACGCGCAGGGAATTGACGTTCCAGGTGGCGATCCTCATGCGGATTCGGGCTCCGCGAGGCCGTCCTGCCGCAGCAGTGCCTGCGAATCGGGCCGACGGCCGCGAAAGCGTATGAAGGCATCCATGGCGTCGACACTGCCGCCCTGCGCGAGGATGTTGTCGAGGAACCTTGCGGCCACCACGTGGCTGAACACGCCTTCTTCCTCGAAGGCCGAGAAGGCGTACGCCGACAGCACCTCAGCCCACTTGTAGCTGTAATAGCCGGCCGCATAGCCGCCCGCGAAGATATGCGTGAAGCCGTGCGCGAAGCGGTTGCTGTCCGGCGGCCGCACGACGGCGACCTCCGCGCGCACCTCCTCGAGCAGTTCACGCACGCGCGCGCCGCGCGCGGGGTCGTATTCGGCGTGCAGCCGGAAGTCGAACAGCGCGAATTCGAGCTGACGCACGGCGTCGAGGCCCGCGTGGAAGCTGCGCGAACCGAGCAGCCGCTGCAGCCGTTCCTCGGGCAGCGGCGCCCCGGTCTCGTGGTGTGCCGAGATCAGCGGCAGCACCTCGGGCCGCCATGCATACTGCTCCATGAACTGGCTCGGCAGCTCGACCGCATCCCAGGGCACGCCGTTGATGCCGGCGATGCTCGGGTAGTCCACATGCGTCAGGAGGTGATGCAGGCCGTGGCCGAACTCGTGGAACAGCGTCACGACATCGTCGTGCGTGAGCAGGGCCGTGCCGCTGCCGAGGGGCGGCGTGAAATTGCAGACCAGATGCGCGATCGGCGAGGCCACATCGCCGCCCAGCCGCTTGCGCACGATGGCTTCGCCCATCCAGGCGCCACTGCGCTTGCCGCTGCGCGCGAACGGATCGAGGTAGAAGCCGCCGAATTCGTGGCCGGCGCGGTTGATCAGCGCGAAATACCGCACATCAGGATGCCAGGTCGCGACGTCGGCGCGCTGCTCGAAGCGGATGCCGTACAGCCGGGTGGCGACCTCGAATAGTCCTGCGAGCACCCTCGGCAGCGGGAAATAGGGCCGCAGTGCCTCCTGTGAAAGCGCAAAGCGCCGCTCACGCAGCTTCTCCGCGTAGTACGCCACGTCCCAGGCGTCGAGGGCGCGCCCGGCGAAGCGCTCCAGCTCGGCGTATTCGCGCAAGGCGGCCGGCCGGTAGCGGGCCGCGAGGTCGCGCAGGAAGCCGGTGACCTCCGCGGCCGAGGTCGCCATGCGCGTTGCCAGCGCAAGGTCGGCGAACGAGGCGTAGTCGAGCAGTCGCGCGAGCTCGTGGCGCAGCGCCAGGATGCGCTCCATGCACTCCGAGTTGTCGAAGCGCCCCGCGTTGGGGCCCGCGTCCGAGGCACGTGTAGTCCATGCCTCGTAGAACTCGCGCCGCAGACCCGCATCGTCGGCATGCATCACGATGGCCTGGTAGTTCGGCTGGTCCAGCGTGAAGTACCAGCCCTCGAGGCCCCTGGCGTGCGCGGCGGCGGCGGCCCGGGAGCGGCTGGTCTCGGGTATGCCGGCGATCTCCCGCTCCTCGCTCACGTGGCGCGACCAGGCCTCGGTCGCATCGAGGACGTTCTCCTCGAAGCGGGTGTGCAGCGCCGCGAGTTCGCGCTGCAGTTCGCGATAGCGCGCCTTGCGGTCCGGTGGCAGCGCCACGCCCGCCAGACGGAAGTCGCGCAGCAGGTTCGACAGCAGCTTGCGTGCCGACGGCGGCAGCGTGGCCTGCTCGCTCGCCTCGATGTCGCGGCAGGCGGCGAACAGGCGCTCGTTCTGGCCGAGTTCCGCGCTCCAGTCGGCGACCGCGACGCGGCAGCGGTTGTAGGCGTCGCGCATGCCCGGCAGGTCGAGCACGGCGTTGAGGTTCTCGACCGGCGACCAGACCCGCGCCAGCTCGTGGTTCATCGCTTCGAGCGGCTCGATCAGCCAGGCGAAGGTCAGGGACGGCTGTTCCAGCAGCGCGGCGACCCGCTGCCGGTGTTCGCCGATCAGGCCGAGTACGGCGGGCTCGACGTGCCGGACCTCGATTTCGCCGTATCGCGGCAGACCCTCTGTGCGCAACGGGTTGTCCATCTGGAGTCTCCTGCCGGGTGGGGCGCAGTCGCCCCGGGGGTGCGGCCGCATTCTACGGTGCCGGCCGTGGCAGAATCCGTCCTCTCGGCACCTCGCCCGGTTGCGTCCTCAGGAGTCTGCGGTGACCTCGTTTGTCGATCGTCATTACAGCAGCCCGGACGGGCTGCGCCTGCACTACCGGGACTACGCCGGACCGACGACCGGCATACCGGCACTGTGCATACCCGGGTTGACGCGCAACTGCCGGGATTTCGAGGAGCTTGCCCCGCGCCTCGCCCTGAAGCGCCGGGTACTGGCCGTCGATCTCCGGGGACGCGGGGACTCGGACCGTGATCCCGACTGGCACCACTATCAGCCGGCGATGTACCTTGAGGATCTCAAGTGCCTGCTGGACGACGCGGGCGTGTCGCGGGTGGTCGTCGTGGGCACGTCGCTGGGCGGCATCATGGGAATGGTGATGGCCGCATGCCTGCCGGGCGTGGTGGCCGGCCTCGTGCTGAACGACATCGGGCCCGAGTTCGGCCCCGAGGGCATCGCGCGCGTGAACGCTTATGCCGGGACCATCCAGCCGGTCACGCGCTGGGAAGATGCCGCGTCGCAGGTGAAGGCTGTGATGGCGCACGCGATGCCGGACTTCCCGGACCACGACTGGGTTCGCGTCGCGCGGCGCATGTACCGTGTCAAGCCGGACGGCTCGCTGGTCCCCGACATGGATGCCGGAATCGCGACGGCCCTTCGGGCGGGCGTCGGCAGCAGCGACGTCAGTCTGTGGAGCCTGTTCGAGGCCGTCCGGTCGCTACCCGTCGCGGTGCTCCGGGGTGAGCTTTCCGATCTGCTGCTGCCGGACACCGTGCGGCGCATGCAGGAGCTGAAGGCCGACCTGATCATCGCGGTGGTCCCGCGTCGCGGGCACGTTCCACTGCTCGATGAACCCGAGTCACTGGCCGCGATCGACGCTGTGCTCGAGGCTGCCGATGCCGCGCAGGGATCGTGAACGCCGTCGTCGCGACGTCGGATCGCGGCGCGGGAGCCGCGGCCGGGTTCCTGGAGGCCCGCTCGTGCGCTGGCTGAGCCTGCTTGCGATCGCGGCGCTCGCCGCCCACTCCGCGCGGGCCGATACCTCGGGCGGGCGCCTGGTTCGTCTGGCGTGGCTGACGGGCTGCTGGGCGATGCGCGATGCCAACCGCGAGGCGCAGCTGCAGTGGATGCGTCCGCTGGGTGGCGGCATGGTCGGGATGTCGCGGACCGTGGTCGGCGGCATCATGGTGTCGTACGGCCAGCTGCGCATCGAGGAAGCCGGTGGCCGGTTACGCTACATCGTCCAGCTGGCGGCACAGCCCGAGGCCACGCTCGTCGTCGCCGAACTCCGCGATGACGCCGTCGTGTTCGACGGCGACGGGCGCGACTACCCGCAGCGCGTCCGCTATGCGCGGCAGCCGGACGGTTCCCTGCTGGTCCAGGTCGCCGGCATCGTCAAGGGCAGGCGGCGCGTCGACGATTTTCCCTACGAGCGCGTGGCCTGTGATGCACCGCCGGCCGAATCCACCGACCTGTCCACCGACCTGGAGGTTGTGCCATGAGAAGGTCCCCCGTTATCGCCGTTCTCCTGCTGTCCCTCGCGGGGTTCGCAATCGAGGCCCAGGAACGCACGCCCGCGCCACCCGATGCAAAGG
>CAYWMY010000019.1:0-17498 GCA_964459405.1 uncultured Steroidobacteraceae bacterium
GGCACGCTGCCCGCGGCTGACAGCTTCAGGTAGCTGAAATCCGGCTGCTGGCCGGGGCGTGCCGGGACGTGCGGGATGTGCAGCCGCGACGGGCGATTCATGCGGGAAGCCTCTGTGCCTGGGAACCGTCGCGGCAGTATCGCGCGCCCGCGCGTTCAGGGCACGTGGCGTTCAGCCGGCAGATCGCCACCGGGTTCCACGGTGCCCGAGGCGAGTTCGTAGACCGGCCGTGTGTCACCGGCATACGCCGGCCAGGGCAGTTCGCCGCTGTGCACGAAGCCCGCCCAGAGGCCGTGGATGCGGTCCGCGAGTTCCTGCGGCGGACTGCTGCCGGCCAGGCCGCGCGGGCCGGTGCAGGTGGCGAGCGTGTTGAAGACGAACGGCAGCTCGAGTGCATGACACGCGCCGAGCTGGCCGTCGCAGGCCGGCGAACGCCAGGCGAACTCGTAGACGTGCGCGCAGCCACGATGCGCGGCCGCGAAACGCCGCGCCGGCATCCGGAAGAACAGGTCCGTGAGCGCATCACCGAAAGCCTCACCGGCCTTGCGCCCCGGCTGCCTGAGGCCATAGGCGCGCAGGATCGCCTTCGCATTCGGTTCCGGCCTCCGCAGCGCCCAGGTCGCCATCCACGGGCCGATCTTCTGTCGCACGCCGGCCGGGACCTGGAACAGGTTCATCTCCTCACGCGTACAGCCGATCAGCAGGTCGATGTCAGCGCCGGCGCCCGAGCGCAGGGCGTCGATCGGCCGTGCGGGCAGCACGTCGTCGCCGTGCACGGGCAGGAAACGGACCATGTCGTAGGCCGGGTCGCGTCCATCGGCCTCGCGCAGGTCCACGCGGCGCCAGGGGCTCTGGATCCTGACGAGCGCCGTCAGACACTCGTCCATGGACTTGCGGCGGAAGCCTTCGACATCGGGGCTGGTTTTCAGCAGGCGCGCCAGCTTCTTCACCACGCGGCGCGCGACGTCGATGCTGCGCACCAGCGAGCCGTGGCCGCTCTGGATGATTGCGCGGCGGAACAGGCCCTGCGCAAGGGGCGAGGTGATGAGGTTCGCGAGCGAGAAGGCACCCGCGGATTCGCCGCAGGCCGTGACCTGGCCGGGATCGCCGCCGAAGGCCGCGATGTTGTCCCGCACCCAGGTGAGCGCGGCAATCTGGTCGCGCAGCGCGAGGTTGGTGGGCGCTCCGGGGATCGGCAGAAATCCCTCGATGCCGAGGCGGTAATTGATCGCGACGCAGACCACGCCTGCGCGCGCGAAGGCGCTGCCGTCGTGCACCGGCGCGTCCTTCTCGCCGATCACGAAGGCGCCGCCGTGGATGAACACCATCACCGGCAGTCCGCGCGCCGACGGATCCGGTGTCCAGATGTTCAGCGTCAGGCAATCCTCGCCTTCGCGCCAGCCGGAGCCCACGAGCGGGGTCACGTCGAGCTTTGGAAAAGGCCGGTGGCGCTGCGGCAGATTGGGGCCCGGCGCGGTCGCATCGCGTATGCCGTCCCAGGGCCGGGGTCGTTCGGGCGGCGCGAAACGCAACACACCGAAGGGCGGGGCGGCGTACGGAATGCCGAGGAAGCGGCTGACGCCGTCCCGGCTCGAGCCGCGAACCCTGCCGCAGGCGAGGGCAACGATGGGGTCGGTCATGAGCGGATCTCCAGCCGCGCCGTGAGGCGCCGGCGACTCAGGGCCGGATGGCGAGCGCCTGTTCGAGGTCGGCGACCAGGTCGTCGGGACGTTCGATGCCGATGGACAGCCGCACCGTCGACTCGTGGATGCCGATGCGCTCGCGCACGGCGGCATCGACGCCGGAATGCGTCATGGTCGCGGGATGGCTCGCCAGCGACTCGGTGCCACCGAGGCTCACGGCCAGCTTGAAGATCCGCAGCGCGTTCAGCAGTGCGAAAGCCTCGGCTTGGCCGCCCTGGATGTCGAACGAGAACGTCGAGCCGGCGCCCGTGCATTGCCGTGCGAACACCGCCTGCGCCGGCGAGGCGGCGTCGAGGAAACCGAGGTAGTGGACCTTCGCGACCCGCGGATGCGTGCGCAGGAACGCCGCGACCGTGCGTGCGTTGTCCTCGGCGCGGCCCATGCGCAGCGCCAGCGTCTCGATCGAGCGCCCCAGCATCCAGCAGGAATGCGGATCGAGCAGCGTGCCGATCGCGCCGCGCAGCGCGCGGATCGGCCCGATGACCGCGGCCGAGCCGAGCGCCGCGCCGGCGATCAGGTCGGAATGGCCGCCCACGTACTTCGTCAGCGAGTACAGCGAGATGTCGGCACCGTGGTCGAGCGGGTGCTGGAACACGGGTCCGAGCAGGGTGTTGTCACAGATCACGAGGGGACGGTGCGCCTGGATCGAGCCCAGTTCATCGGCGATGCGGCGCACGAGCGCGATGTCGACCAGTGTGTTGAGCGGGTTCGACGGCGTCTCGATCATGATGGCCGCGACCCGGCCGCGGCTGCGGGCCGCGGCCGCCGCCGTGCGCACGGCCGTCTCGCTGAGGCCGTCGGCGAACGCGACCGGCTGCACGCCGAGCTGCGACAGCGTGCGCTCGATCAGCGATTCGGTGCCGCCGTACAGCGGCTGCGAGTGCAGGATCACATCGCCCGGGCGCACGCAGGCGAGCAGCGTGGTGGCGATGGCGGCCATGCCGGAGGCGAACAGGATGCAGTCCTCGGCCCGCTCGTAGACCCTCAGGCGGTCCTCGACGATCTCGCTGTTCGGATGGTTGAAGCGCGAATACACGAGCCCCGGCTTCGTGCCCGCCGGCGGCTTCCTGCGGCCCGAGACGTAGTCGAAGAAGTCGCGGCCCTCCTCGGCGCTCCGGAACACGAAGGTCGAGGTCAGGAACACGGGTGGCTTGACGGCCCCTTCCGAGAGCATCGGATCGTAGCCGTAGCCCAGCATCAGGGTCTCGGGACTGAGGGCGTGCCCGCCCAGGTGTGTCAGTGAGGGTTTTGGTGCGGTCATGGCAAAACTCCGGGTGTCGTCTGCGGGGCCGGGGACCGGACCACTGCCGCGTCCTACTCCTGGTTCCTGACCGCCTCGAACTTCGCCTTGTTGATGGCCTTCTCGTAGGCGGAGCCGCCGCTGATGGCGCCGGAGTCCAGCAGTTCCTGGATGGCCGAGTCCATCAGGCGCATGCCGAAGGAGCCGCCGGACTGGATCGCGTTCTCGAGCTGGTCGATCTTTCCCTGGCGGATCAGGTTCGCGACCGCGGACGTCGTGACCATGACCTCCAGTGCCGCGACCCGCCCGGGGTTGCCCTTGCGGCGGATCAGCTGCTGCGAGATCACGCCGCGCAGCGAGGTCGACAGCATGGTGCGCACGTGCGGCTGCTTGTCGGCCGGGAAGCCGTTGACCAGGCGGTCGACGGTGGCGGCGGCGCCATTGGTGTGCAGCGTCGCCATCACGAGGATGCCCATCTCGGCGGCCGTGATGGCCGTGCTCATGGTCTCGAGGTCGCGCAGCTCGCCGACCAGGATCACGTCCGGGTCCTCGCGCAGGGCCGAGTGCAGTGCATCCGCGAAGCTGTGCGCGTGCTGGCCGATCTCGCGCTGGCTGATCAGGCAGCTCTTGCGCGGGTGCACGAATTCGATGGGGTCCTCGATGGTGAGGATGTGTCCCTTCATCTTGGTGTTGAGGTCGTCGATCATCGCCGCCAGCGTGGTCGACTTGCCGGAGCCGGTCTTGCCGGTCACGAGGATCAGCCCGCTGTTGACCTTGCAGAGGTTGCGCACCGACTCCGGCATGCCGAGCTCGTCCAGTGTCAGCGCCTTTGACGGAATGGCGCGGAACACCGCGCCCATGCCGCCGATGTGGCGCAGCACGTTGACGCGGAAGCGGGCCACCCCGGGCACGCTGTAGGCGAAATCGGCGCCGTCTTTCTGGTCGAAGCGCTCGGCGGCCTGCCGCGGCATGATCTCGTACAGTGCATCGCGCACGAACTCGGGTGCCAGCGGCTCGTCGCGCAGCGTCCCCAGCACCCCGTAGACGCGAACGCGCGGCGGATCGCCGGCGATGAAGTGCAGATCCGAGCCGTTGCGCTTCAGGAGCTCGTCGAGGAAGGTGTCGACCTTCGACATCAGCCCGCGGCCTCGAACTGCGGCAGCAGCGACTTGTCGACCACGTGCTTCGCGAACAGCCGCTTGTCCATGGCGTAGGCGTAGGCGTCGTCCGGATCGATCTCCTTCGCGGTCAGCGCCGCGAGCAGCGCCTGATCCAGCAGCTGCATGCCGGCATCGCGGCCGGTCTGGAGCTGGGCCGGGATCTGGTGCGTCTGGTCCGTCATGACCAGCTTGCCGATCGCCTTGTTCATGACCATGATCTCGACGATCGCCTTGCGGCCGCGGTTCTCGGGCCGCTTGACCAGCACCTGCGTCAGCACCGCGATCAGGCCCTGCGCGATGAAGCTCTTGGTCTGCTCGCGTTCGTCGGTGGGCAGTGCATCGATCAGCCGGTCGATGGTCTTGACGGCGCTCGTGGTGTGCAGCGTACCCAGCACCAGGTGACCCGTCTCGGCCGCGGTCATCGCCATGGAGATCGTCTCGGCGTCGCGCATCTCGCCGACCAGGATCACGTCGGGGTCCTCGCGCATGGCGGCGCGCACGCCCTCGGCGAAGCTCGGCACGTGCGTGCCGTACTCGCGCTGGATGACCTGGCTCTGCTTGCTGCGGTGGACGAACTCGATGGGGTCCTCGAGACTGATGATGTTGAGCTTCCGTGTCGTGTTCAGGTGATCGATCATGGCCGCGAGCGTGGTCGACTTGCCGGTGCCGGTCGAGCCTGTCACGAGGATCATGCCCTGGTGGTGGTCGCAGAGCTTCCTGACCACGGGCGGCAGGCCCAGCGAGTCCAGCGTGGGCACCCGGGTCGGGATCGAGCGGAACACGGCGCCGACGCCACTGTCCTTGCGGAACACGTTGACCCGGAAGCGGCCGCCGTCCTCGGACACGTACGAGAAGTCGATGTCGTAGCCGGCCTTGTAGCGGTCGAGCTGTGCGCGGGTCATGATCTCGAGCACGTAGGACTCGAGCTCGCTGCCGCCCAGCTCGCGGAAGCGGATCGGGACCAGGTCGCCGTTCATGCGCAGCATCGGCGGCACGCCGACGGCCAGGTGGACGTCGGAGCATCCCTGCGCCATGCCGAGCTTCAGAAAGGCGTCAATGCGGGGCATCGTGTGCTGTTCCTCGACCGCTGCGTGCCGGCCACGCCGGCACGCAGTGAATCACAGGAACCCTTCGAGCGCCAGACGCAGCTCGTCCATCGATGCGAAGCGTTTCGCCTTGTCGACCGCCATGGCGCGCATGACGAGATCGGACAGCTCCTGCGGCAGCGCGGGATTGAGTTCGATGGGCGGGCGGGCCTTGCCCTGCACGTGCTGGTACATCACCGACATGTGGTCGCCGCGGTGATAGGGCGGGCTGCCGGTCAGCATCTCGTACAGGATCACGCCGAGCGCGTAGATGTCCGCGCGCTCGTCGACCTTCTTGCCCAGGATCTGCTCGGGGGCCATGTACTTCGGTGAGCCGATCACGTAGCCGGTCTTGGTGAGCTGCGTGTCGTGTTCACGGTGCGCCGCGGCCACGCCGAAGTCCACGATCTTCAGCAGACCCTGGTCGTTGATCAGCACGTTGGCGGGCTTGAGGTCGCGGTGCACGATGCCGACGTGGTGTGCGACCGCCATGCCGCTCGCGATGTCGGCCCCGAAGCGCACCGCACGCTTCACGTCCATCGGCTTGCCGTCGACGATCTCGCCTCCCAGCGTGTGCGACGGGAAGTACTCCATGGAGATGGCGTAGTTGCCGCGGATGTGCAGGAAGTCGTAGATGCGGATGACGTTACGGTGCGTGATCTTGCGGCTGTAGCGCAGTTCGTGCACGAAGCGCTGCATCATCTCCTCGTCCTGCGCCACGTTCGGGTTCAGGAACTTGAGGATCAGCCGCTCCTCGACCACGGTGTCTTCCATCAGCAGTACCGTGCCGAAGGCGCCGCGACCGATCTTCTCGATGAACTTGTAGCGACCCTCGAGCACGTCGCCGGGCTGCAGCGTATTGATGTCGAGCTTCTGCTCGTGCTCGACGACCTTCATGATGGCGCTGACGTCGGCCGTCTCCAGCATGGTGCGGCTGACGTCGGGCTGCACCGCGCGGAAGGTGCCGCTGCCGCTCACTCCGGTGCGCGAGGTCGTCGGCCCGAACTTGAGTTCGAGGTCGGTGAGCGCGCTCTGGGCGGCGTCGGCCACGAAGCGGTCCGCATCCGCGGCGAGCGGACCGATGCGCATGCGGATGGTTTCGGCTCGACGGTCGTCGGCGAGGCGCACCAGCGCGCCCAGCGCCTCGACGCGGATGTCGTTCTCGCGGCGGCTGAGCGCCTGCATGGCCGGATCGATGGCGCGCGGATCGCCGAGCCGGCCGAGTGCCCGCAGCACCGTGGGCAGCGACTTCGGGGTGCCGTTCAGCATCTCCATGAGTCGCGGCACAGCGCGCTTGCTGCCGATCTCCGCGAGCGCGTCGACCGCGCGTTCCGCGACCCACCAGTCCTTGTCGCGCGTGGCCTCGATCAGATGCGAGACGGCGCGCTCGTCCTTCGTCTGGTTCAGGATCTCGATCGCCGTGCGCCGCACCTCGTCGTCCTTGTCATTGACGAGCGACAGCGCGGCGTTGATCACGCGTGGTCCGCCGATCTTGCCGAGGGCGTCGGCGGCCCGGCTGCGTACCCACCAGTCCGCGTCCTTGATGGCGTCGAGCAGGAACTTGACCGAGCGTTCGTCGCCGACTTCGTTGAGGACCTCGACGGCGGCCCGGCGCGCGTACTCGGACTCGTCCTTCAGGACCTCGACCAGGTGCTTGACGGTGTCCGGATGCTTCGCGCGGCACAGCACGTCCACGGCGAGGTTCTGTACGTCGAGTTCCGGATCGCGCAGCAGCCTGCAGATCTGCGCGGGATCGATCGGGCCATCCATCTTTGCCATGGCGCCGAGCGCCGCCGCACGCACGAACTTGCTCGAGTCACCGAGCGTGCGCGACAGCGCCTCGCGCACGCGGGGATGGTTGAACTTGCCGAGGATGCCGATGATGTGCGTCCTGGCGATCGGGTCCTTGCCGTCGACGCGCGAGATCAGCTCGTCGACCGAGTCCTCGTCGACGATGTCGCCGATCAGCTTGAACAATGCCGAGCGCTCGTTCGGTTCCTGCTGGTAGGCGGCGTTCAGCAGCTCGCGCACCGAGAAACGGGTCTTCTGCGCGGCGATGATGCCGAGGACGGCGGACTTGGGCGCCGCCGGGTCACGCAGCAGCTCCAGCAGCAGGCCCGGGGAGTAGCTGCGGTTCGAGGACAGCGCCCACGCCACGCCCGCAACCGCGCGGGGGCTCTCGTTCGCGAGGGCGGCCGCGAACTGCGGAAAGGTCCTGTTGTCGACGATCGCCGACAGCACCTCGACCAGCGCCACGGTCTCGCGCTTGTCGGCAGTGGGCAGCGCCTGGATGATCGGATTGATCGCGCCGGCGCCGGCGCCCTTGAGCTTCTCGAGGGCCTTCCTGGCTTTCGGGCTGTCGGGATCGCCGCTTTCGCGGATCTCCGCAACGAGTCGGTCGGCGCGCAGGCCGCTGAAGCTGAACAGACTCATTCCCTTCCCTGTCACGGGCCGGCCCGGAGCTGGAGCTCCGCCGGCATCAGTCTACCCGCGTGTTATTGGGCCCCGGGGAACCCCGTCCCCCCGTCCGCCTGTTTGAGGCTGCGGATTATGCCACGGAGGGTGGGATTCCCGGTGGCGGTCCGACGCCAGCTGGAGACACCCCTCCATGCAATCCGGGTCCGTTACGGGGAGGGGTCGGCTACAATGCCGACCCCTGTCTCACGACGGAGTTCCCATGGCGTCCCTGACAGAGGCGGAGCTGCGCGCCGCCGTCGAAAGCTATGTCGTCCCTTACTCATGGCAGTCCATTGCCGAGGCCCGCGCCCTGAAGGATCTCGAGCTGGCCGGCGACCGCCTGCGGCTCGCCCTGACGCTCGGCTTCCCGGTGGGTGGCTACAAGGCCGAACTTGCCGACCAGCTGCGCGCACACCTCGCGCAGCGGGGCTTCGAGGGTGAAATCGACCTTGAGCTCACGGCCGGGATCCAGGGGCACGTGGGCCAGGCGCGCGTCAAGGCGCTGTCCGGCATCGCCAACGTGGTCGCGGTGGCCTCCGGCAAGGGTGGCGTGGGCAAGTCGACGGTGTCGGCAAACCTCGCGATCGCGCTGTCCAACCAGGGTGCACGCGTGGGGCTGCTGGACGCCGACATCTACGGTCCGAGCCAGCCGCGCATGTTCGGGCTCTCCGGCCAGCGGCCAATGTCCCCCGACGGCAAGCGCATGGACCCGCTCGCCAACTACGGCGTCAAGCTCATGTCGATCGGCTTCCTGATCGACGAGGAGCAGCCCATGGCCTGGCGCGGGCCGATGGTGACGCAGGCGCTGACCCAGCTGCTCGGCGACACGCTGTGGGGTGAGCTGGATTACCTGATCGTCGACATGCCGCCCGGTACCGGCGACACGCAGCTGACCATGGCGCAGCAGGTGCCGCTCTCCGGTGCCGTGATCGTCACGACGCCGCAGGACATCGCACTCCTGGACGCGCGCAAGGGCCTCAAGATGTTCCATCGCGTGGACGTGCCGGTGCTCGGCGTCGTCGAGAACATGAGCGTGCACGTGTGCCCGAACTGCGGCCATGAGTCGCACATCTTCGGCGACGGCGGCGGTCAGCGCCTCGCGCGCCAGTACGGCACCGAGCTGCTGGGCGCGCTGCCCCTCGACGCGCGCATCCGCGAGCAGGCCGACAGCGGCCGGCCCACGACGGCGGCCGATCCGGACTCGCCGCTCGGGCGGGCCTACCACGAGATTGCGCGCCGCGCCGCGGGCCGCCTCTCCGTGCTCGCCTCACAGAGCGGCCGCCAGGTGCCGAAGATCACGATCGAGGACGACGCGTGACCATCAAGGCCGATCGCTGGATCCGCCGCATGGCCACGAGCCACGGCATGATCGAGCCGTTCGCGGCCGAGCAGGTGCGCACGGTCGAAGGCCAGCGCATTGTCTCCTACGGCACCTCGAGCTATGGCTACGACGTGCGCTGCGCGAACGAGTTCAAGATCTTCACGAACATCAACTCGACGATCGTCGATCCCAAGCAGTTCGACCGCCAGAACTTCGTCGACCTGACCGCGGACGTCTGCATCGTCCCGCCGAACTCCTTCGCCCTGGCGCGCACGGTCGAGTACCTGCGCATTCCACGCAACGTCATGGTCGTGTGCCTCGGCAAGAGCACCTATGCGCGCTGCGGCATCATCGTGAACGTCACGCCGCTCGAGCCCGAGTGGGAAGGCCACGTGACCCTCGAGTTCTCGAACACCACGCCGCTGCCGGCCAAGATCTACGCCAACGAGGGCGTGGCGCAGCTGCTGTTCTTCGAGTCCGACGAGGTCTGCGCGACCTCCTACAGGGACCGCGGCGGCAAGTACCAGGGCCAGACGGGCGTGACGTTGCCGCTGACCTGAGCGCCTGCGCGGGCGCCGGCGCCGGTCCTGCCGGGACTGCCGCGCGGCATCGACGCTGCCGCGGGCCGAGGGCCTCTGCGCTGCCGTGCCGCGGTCCCGGCCTCAGGGCGCGGCGTAGCTGCGCAGCCTGAGCGTGAACAGCCGGCGGCGCCCACGGTGCTGCTCGGAGCGCACGCTGAGGTAGCCCAGTGCGGGTGCGAACCACTGCAGCGTGTAACGCTCGCTGCCCTCTCGGGCGCTGCGATAGACGAGGGTGTCGAGTTCGCCCTGCGGGGTCGACAGGCGCTCGCTGCGCAGGAACTCGTAGTCGTAGACCTTGGGCGCGTTCTTCTCGATCATCGTGAAGCGCTCCGGCCGCCGTCCGGCCGCGAGCTCGTGCATGGCCGCGAGCTGCATGGTCAGCGCGTCCTGCAGGCCGGGCGTCGTGGCCGCATCGACGGCCTCGCGCTCGGCCGTGCCCGTGACGCGCCCGGCGGCCCAGTCGAAGTCCAGCGTGACGTCGCGGTCGGTCCTGACCGTGCCGTCATCGAGCCGGTAGTGCAGCGGCCGCACGACGCCACTGTCGATGGTCAGTATCGAGCGCTGCTGCACCTCGCTGTCGATGACCAGCCGTGCGAGCCCGCGCGCCTGCGAGCGCGACTCGAACACCCAGCGATCGGGCTCATCGCCGCGACGCAGCTCGAGACGGCCGGTCCCCACGCCGAGGTTGCCGTAGTCGATGGCGAAAGTGGCGACGAAGGGATGCAGGCCGTCGGTGGCTGCCGCGATGGTCGGCAGCACGAGCAGCAGCAGTGCGCTCATCCGCGAAATCCGGCGCGTCATGCAATGTCTCCGCGCTGCACCGGCGCCACCAGTCGCGCGCCGTCGAGCCAGGCGGCGCCTTCGTGGAATCGCAGCCTTCCGGCCGCGAACCAGGCGACTGCCTCGGGGTAGATCCTGTGCTCCCAGGTCTGAACACGGGCTGAAAGCGACTCTGGTGTGTCGTCGGGCAGTACCGGCACGCGCGCCTGGATCACGCCGGGGCCGGCGTCGAGCTCCGGTGTCACGAAGTGCACGGTGCAGCCGTGCACGTGGTCGCCGGCCTCGAGCACGCGTTCGTGCGTGTGCAGGCCGGGATAGGCGGGCAGCAGCGAGGGATGAATGTTGAACATGCGGCCCTCGTAGGCTCGTACGAACTCCGGCGACAGGATGCGCATGTAGCCGGCCAGCACCACCAGCTCGGCGCGCGCGGCCGCCATGCGCTCGAGCAGCGCACGTTCGTGCGCTTCGCGGTCCGGGAATCCACGCCGCGCGACGGCTTCCGCGGCGAGGCCGAGGGCGCTCGCGCGCTCGAGCCCGGCGGCTTCGGCCTGGTCGGACAGCACGGCACGGATGTCGATGCCGATGTCGGTGGCGCGCGCGGCCAGCGCCAGCATGTTGCTGCCGCGGCCGGAAATCAGGATGACGGTGCGCAGCGCCCGGCGGCCCATCACGCGTCGAACACGACGCCACGCGTGCCCGCGGCGACTTCGCCGATGACCTGGGCCCGCTCGCCGCAGGCCTCTGCGATCTCGAGCGCGCGCGGCACCGCCGCTGGCGGCACGTGCAGCGTCATGCCGATGCCGCAGTTGAAGGTGCGATACATCTCGGCGGTGGCGATGTTGCCCGCGGCCTGCAGCCAGCCGAACACGGGCGGGCGTTGCCAGCGGCGCGGGTCGAGACGCACCTCGAGACCCTCCGGCACCACGCGCGGAATGTTCTCGCTCAGACCGCCGCCCGTGATGTGGGCGATGCCGTGGACGGGCAGTTCGGCGATGAGCGCGAGCACCGTCCTGACGTAGACGCGTGTCGGCGTCATGAGCTGGTCGAACAGCGGCCGTCCATCCACGAGCGTGCCGGCATCGGCGCCGCTGCGCGCGATGAGCTTGCGGATCAGGGAATAGCCATTCGAATGCGGGCCCGAGGACGACAGCCCGATGACGACATCGCCGGCCGCCGTGCGGCTGCCGTCGATCAGGCGGTCCTTCTCGACCACGCCTACCGCGAAACCCGCGAGGTCGTAGTCGCTGCCCTCGTACATGCCCGGCATCTCGGCGGTCTCGCCGCCGACCAGGGCGCAGCCCGCCTGCACGCAGCCCTCGCAGATACCCGCCACGACGCGCTCGGCCACCGCGACGTCGAGCTTGCCGGTCGCGTAGTAGTCGAGAAAGAACAGCGGCTCGGCACCCTGCACGACGATGTCGTTGACGCACATCGCGACCAGGTCGATGCCCACGGTGTCGTGCCGGCCCGTGTCCAGCGCGAGTCTGAGCTTCGTGCCGACGCCGTCGGTGCCGGACACCAGCACCGGCCGCTGCCAGCGGCCCGGGGGCAGTTCGACCAGGGCGCCGAAGCCGCCCAGGCCGCCCAGCACCTCCGGGCGCCGCGTGCGCCTGACGTGCGGCTTGATGCGCTCAACGAGTTCCTCACCGGCGTCAATGTCGACGCCGGCGTCGCGATAGGTCAAAGGCGTTTGCTGGGTCATGTCGCGGCGGGCCGTGCGGCCACCCGGGCTTGGGGCCCGCACCGCGGGCGATGTGATATTGTACCGCGCAGCGCTTTCGCGGCGGCGCCCGACAAACAACAGGCCGCCTCCGCCATCATCCCGATGTTGTTCGCCATGCCTACTGCACGCTCGCTGCTGGTCGCGCTTCGGATTGCGCTCTGGTGCGGCGCCGGGGTGGTGCTGCTCGCCGGTTCCGTCGCCGGCGCGGCGACGGTGAGCGGCCTGTATCGCGCCACCGTTCCCGCGACCGGTGGCGACGAGGCCGCGCGCGCGCAGGCGTTCCAGCAGGCGATGCGCATCGTGCTCGTGCGCGTCACGGGCCGGCGCGACGCCGCGAATGCACCGGGGATCGCGGGACTGATCGAGCAGGCGGGCCGCCACGTGCAGATGCTGCGGCCGGTGGCGGGTGGACAGCTGGACGTCGCTTTCGACGGCACGGCGATCGAGAACGCGATCGCCGCGGCGGGTCTGCCGTACTGGAGCGCGGAGCGACCGCTGACTCTGGTCTGGCTCGCGGTGGACCGCGGCAACGGCCAGCGCGGCATCGTCACGGCCACCACGCAGAGCGATGAGCGGCGTGCCGTCGAGCTGGTGGCGCAGCAGCGTGGCGTGCCGATCACCTGGCCGACACTGGCCGCAGGCGACGATCCGCTGCAGCGCTACGCGCAGATCGCGTCCGGTTCGACCGCGGCGCTTGCGGCGGAAGCCGGGCGCCACGGCTACGCGGGCGTGCTGATCGGCCGGGCCGTGACCCAGCCGGGCGGTGTCGTGGTCGTGAACTGGTCGCTGCATGGCGCCGGCCTTACGGCTCAGACCGTCGGCGGGCTGGCGGATGGCCCGCATCTGGCGGCTGACCGCTATGCCGGCGCGTTCGCCTCCGTCGCGGCCGCGCAGCGCAGCCAGATCCGGGTGACCGTCACGGGCATCGACAATCTCGCCGCCTACGCGGGGGCCGCGCGCGCTCTGGATGCCGCCGAGGGCGTCCGGAGCGTGCAGGTCGTCGAGGCGGCCGGCGATCGCGTCGTCTTCCAGCTGGCCGCGCGCGGCGATGAAGCGACACTCGAGCGGGCGATCGGCGCGCGGCGTGTGCTGGTACCGGTCGCGGACGGCGGCGACGGGCTTTCGTTCCAGTACCGCCCGTGATGCTCGCGCAGCTGCCGAATCTCATCTGCATCGTCCGGATTCTGATGGCGGTGCCGGTCGTGCAGGCGCTGACGCGCGGCGATTACGCCCTCGCATTCTGGATCTGTGTCGCCGCCGGCCTGTCGGACATGCTGGATGGCTGGCTGGCGAAGCGCTTCCACTGGAGCTCGGAATTCGGCAAGAACCTCGATCCGGTGGCGGACAAGCTGTTCATCGTCACGGTGTTCGTGACGATGATCGTCGTCGGCCTGGTGCCGCTGTGGCTCGGCGTGATCGTGATCCTGCGCGATGTCTGGATCGGTGTGGGCGCATGGATCTACAAGGCGCTGTTCGGCCCTGTCGAGGGGTACCCGACGGGGGTCTCGAAGATCAACACCGCCGTGCAGATCGCGTACGCCGCCGCACTGCTCGCGGCCGCGGCGGCACCGTGGTTTCCGCAGTGGCTGGCGCCGGTCCTCGCCTGGGCGACACTCGTGACCACCGTCGCGAGCGGCGTGCACTACACGGCCATCTACATCCGCAAGGCCGCGGCGGTCTCACGGGCACGCCGCGGACAGGCCTGACATGCGCCAGCTGCCGCTCGGCGTGACGCTGCGGCTCGCGGCCCGGTTCGAGACCTACGTGCCCGGCGAGAATGCGGCCTGCCTGGCGGCGCTCGGCGCGCATGGCGCGGGTCCGGCGCTGCCGGCGGTCTGGCTTGCGGGCGGCGCGGGAGCGGGCAAGACCCATCTGCTGCAGGCGCTGTGCGCGCGCGCGGGCGAGCGCGGGCGCCGCGCGGTCTATCTGCCGCTGGCTTCCCTGCTGGATCTGGGGCCGGAGGCCCTGGAAGGCTTCGAAGCGCTCGATCTTGCGTGCATCGACGATGTCGACCATGTGCTCGGCGAGGCTTGCTGGGAGCACCGGCTGTTTTCGCTGTACAACGCGCTGACCGAGCGCGGCTCGATCGTGTTCGCGGCCGTCGACCCGCCCGCGGCCCTGACGATCGGATTGCCGGATCTCGCGTCGCGACTGCGTGCGGCTGCCGTGTTCCGCCTGGTGCCGCTCGGCGAGGCAGCGCAGGCCGAAGCGCTCGAGGCGCGCGCGCGGCATCGCGGATTGGAGCTGCCCGGGGAATCGCTGCAGTACCTGCTGCGGCGGGCACCGCGCGACTTCCCGACGCTGTGCCGCATCCTCGACGAGCTCGATGTCGCGCAGCTCGCCGCGCAGCGGCGCCTCACGATCCCGCTGGTGCGCGAGACGCTGGAGCGGCGGGGGCTGTAGGAACCGGGGAGATTGACGATTTCTGGATCGGTCGGCGGCCGTCGCGCGTTGCGACCGCCTGTTCGCATCGTTGCGCAGACCCGGACGTCAGCGGCCAGGCGGCCCACGGGTGGCACCACAGGCCCGCCATCAGCGGGGATCGCGCCACACCCGCAGAAAGGCGATCAGCGACAGGAACAGCAGCGAGGTCGCACCCAGCGTCGCGATCGCGTAGGAACGTGCGCCGGGATTCGCGAGCGTCTCCATGATCGCGTAGGCCAGGTAGGGCGCGACGAGGAGCGTCGAGAGCACGCAGGCGCGACGCGAGCCCCGCAGCAGCCCGTAGAGCGGCAGTGCGAGGGGGGGCAGCGTCACACCGAGCGCGAATGCGGCGGTGCCCGCCGAAAAACGCCTCAGGTGCCACAGCACGAGCACGCCCGCGAGCGCCGCGACACTGGCGAGCGCCATGCGGCGCACATTGCGCAGGGCCGGCCGTGCCGGCACCTCAGCGTCCCTGCCCGGGCGGGTCGCGGAAGCGCCCCGCGGCCAGTGCCGCCGCGACCGCCGCCACACGCTGTCCGAGCAGCCGCGCGAGCAGCTGCTCATCGTCCGACAGTTCAGCGGAGTTCCTCTCGCCAGTGACGTGGCTCGCGCCATAGGGGCCACCGCCGGCGGCCGTGCGCATGACCGCGGGCTCCGTGTAAGGCAGACCGACCAGCAGCATGCCGTGGTGCAGCAACGGCAGCATCATCGACAGCAGCGTACTTTCCTGGCCGCCGTGCAGCGACTGCGTCGCCGTAAAGACCGCCGCCGGCTTGCCGGCCAGGGCTCCCGACAGCCACAGCGCCCCGGTGCCGTCGAGGAAATGCTTGAGGGCCGCGGCCATGTTGCCGAACCTCGTCGGGCTGCCGAGCAACAGGCCGGCGCACTCGCGCAGGTCCTCGTGTGTGACATAAGGCGCGCCATCGGGTGGAACCGGTGGTGCCGCGATCGTGGTCACCGGTGCCACCGGCGGCACGCTGCGCAGGCGCGCGCTCATGCCGGGCACGGCGTCGATGCCGCGGCAGACCTGGCGGGCCAGTGCCGCGGTGGACCCATTGCGCGAGTAGTACAGCACCAGGACGTCGGCCATGCTCGGGACACTCCGTATCGCAGCGCAGCGGCGCTGCGCGTGCCGGTTCGAAGGATACCGGGCGCGAGGGCGGGGCGGTGCGTCGGCGCTTGACGCTCGCTGGCGGCCGTCATAGCTTGAACTCGTTTCCGGAGACGGGGGGAATGGCCGTGAAACGTCTGCTGATGGTGGCCGCCGTGTGCGTTGCTGCCTGCGCCAGCGCTCCGGTGCAGGAAATGAGCGATGCGCGCCAGGCCATCCGCGCGGCCCGCGCCGCCGGGGCCGCGGAGCGCGCGCCGGATGCGCTGCGCAATGCCGAGCAACTGCTCGCGACTGCCGAGCAGGAGCTGCGCGGCGGCGACTATCGCGAAGCGCGGCGCGCAGCGACGTCGGCACGTGCACGGGCGGGTGAGGCCCTTGCCACGTCGCGCAACGCGATGAACTGAGCCGTGACGGCCGTGGTCCGGCGCGCGCGCGTCGAGGGGCGCGTGCAGGGCGTCTGGTACCGCGCCGCGACCGCGGAGCGGGCGGCTGCGCTCGGTCTGCGCGGCTATGCGCGCAACCTGGCGGATGGCAGCGTCGAGGTCCTCATGGCAGGGGAGGCCGCGGCCGTGGAGTCCTTGACCGAGTGGCTGTGGACGGGGCCGCCGCTCGCGCGCGTGTCCGCGGTCATCGTCACGGAAGTCGTCGCACCCTGCGACGACCCGTCCTCGGCCGGCGTTCCCGAAGGTTTCCAGGCCCGCTGAGGCCCGACCCCGCGGCCTTCAGCGGCGCCAGCGCTGGTCGAGACGGTTCAACACGAGATTGGGGTAGGTGCGCTTGCCGAGGCTGCCGTTGTAGCGCCCGAGTGCGCGACGATAGTCGCCGCGCTCGATGCGCATGTAGTGCTCCAGGATCGCCGTGCCCATGCGGATGTTGAGCTCGACGTCGATCAGGTCACGGCGCGAGAGACCGAGCTGGCTCGGCCAGAACGGCATCACCTGCATCAGGCCCACGGCGCCGGCCGAGGAGACCGCGAACGGATCGAAGCCGCTCTCGACGTCGATGACCGCGAGCACGAGCTGTGGCCGCTCCATCAGGTGCGGGTGCTTGCGGGCCTCGCAGTGCACGGCTTTGAGGATACGTTGCGCGGCCGCGGACAGGTCGTCGCCGAGGCGCATCTCGTGCCGCCGCTGCGCGAGCCGCCGTTCGACCTTCGGCTGCATCATTGCGAACCAGACGACGTCGTCGTACTTGGCCTCGAAGCACGGCCTGGCCTTCATCGCGGCTTCGATCACGGGCTTGAGGCCGGGCTCCTGCTGGCGCGCGGCTTCCGCGGCCCGCGGTGCGACGGCGAACACGAGCAGCAGCGCGAGCAGGCCGCCGGCGATGGGCGCGGAGCTGCCGCGCGCGCCCGGTGCATGCGGCGATGCGCGGCGGACCGTCACGGCGGCAGCGCCCCGCACGCGGCTTCAGCTCCCGAGCTTGCGCCGCAGGAATCCCACGGCGTCGTCCGCCGGGACTTCCTCGTTGTCGTTCGCGCGCCGGTGCCGGTACTCCAGCCGTCCCGCGTCGAGGCCCCGCTCGGCCACCACGAGCCGGTGCGGGATGCCCGTGAGTTCCGCATCGGCGAACTTCACGCCCGGTCGCGCATCGCGGTCGTCGTAGAGCACCTCGATTCCGGCGGCCGTGAGCTCCGCGTACAGCCGGTCCGCGGCCTCGCGCACGCGCGAGGACTTCGCCGCGTTCAGCGATACCAGCACGACCTGGAACGGCGCGATGGGGTCGGGCCAGATGATGCCGCGCTCGTCGTTGTTCTGTTCGATCGCGGCCGCGACCACGCGCGTGACGCCGATGCCGTAGCAGCCCATGTACATGACCGCGCTCTTCCCCTGTTCGTCGAGCACCGCGGCGTTCAGCACCTCGCTGTACTTGCGGCCGAGCTGGAAGATGTGCCCGACCTCGATGCCGCGCGC
>CAYWMY010000020.1:0-17488 GCA_964459405.1 uncultured Steroidobacteraceae bacterium
GGCGGCGTGACTGCTGAGGGCCGAGCGAAGCGCCAGGATGCGCATCGCGCGTGCGGCGCAGTCGGTCCCCGCACGACGCCAATAGTCGGGATCGAGCGGCGCGATGCCGTCCTTCGTACGCTGCGACTCGCAGATGTCGAGGATGCGTTCGGGCACTTCCGCTTCGCGGTGTTCTACGTCATCTGCGGGGGCGCGGCCGTCGCGGCGCAGGTACTGCCGGAGCCACAATCGCAGGTGCCGATGGTCGGCGCGAGCGGCGCCATCTCGGGTGTGCTGGGTGCCTATCTGCTGCTGTATCCGCGGGCCCGGGTGCTGGTGGCGATTCCGCTGGGGCTGTATCTCGATGTACGGCGCCTGCCGGCCCTGCTGGTGCTCATCCTCTGGTTCGTCATTCAGCTCACGAGTTCGCTGCTGAGCGACGGCCAGGAGGGTGTCGCGTTCCGCGCTCACATCGGCGGCTTCGTCGCCGGGCTGGTCCTCGCACCCTTCCTGCGCCGACCGGGCATCATGTTGTTCCGCCACACCCGCCTGGAGCGTCCATGACGGAACGGATCTCGCTGGATCGTCGTCAGCTGGTCGGCGGACTGATGGCTGCGGCCCTCGCCGTGAGCGTGCCGCCGCGCATCGCGGTCGCGGCCACGGCCATCGTCACGGGCGCGCTGGGCGCGCCGGATGCGAACGGGCTTGCGCTGCCGCCCGGATTCAAGAGCCGCATCGTCGCGCGCTCCGGCGATCGGCCGACCTCCCGTTCTCGGTACGCCTGGCATTCCGCGCCGGACGGCGGTGCGAGCTTCGCGTTGCCGGACGGCGGCTGGATCTATGTATCCAATTCGGAACTCGATACGCGACGTGGCGGTGCGAGCGCACTGCGTTTTGCAGCGGACGGGGTCATCGCCGACTGTTATCCGATCCTCGCCGGTACGACGCGGAACTGCTCCGGCGGTGCCACGCCCTGGGGCACATGGCTGTCCTGTGAGGAGTACGAGCGCGGCCAGGTGTGGGAATGCGACCCGGAAGGCCGGCGCCCCGCGATGCTTCGTCCAGCGCTTGGCACGTTCGTGCACGAGGCCGTGGCCGTGGATGATCGCACCGGCTGCCTGTACCTCACCGAGGACGCGGCCGAAGGGTTGTGGTACCGCTTCGTGCCCGCACCCGGCACCCGTGGTGCCGGCAGCCTGGAGGCGGGTACGCTCGAGGCTGCGCGGGTAGATGCGGAAGGTCGGGTGCGGTGGCTGCCGGTTCCGGATCCGCTGGCGCGCCGGCAGACGACACGCCGGCAGCTGCCGGCGGCGACGCGCTTCCGCGGCGGCGAGGGGATCTGGTGCGCACGTGGCCAGGTGTGGTTCACGACGAAAGGGGACAACCGGGTGTGGCACTACGACATCGGGCGCGCCTTGCTGGCGGTGCTCTACGAAGCGGGGCGGGCGGTTGATCCGCTGCTGAGCGGCGTAGACAACTGCACGCTCGCCAGCAACGGTGACCTGCTCGTGGCCGAGGACGGCGGTGACATGCAGATCGTCGCCGTGCGGCCGGATGGAAGCGTGCTGCCGATCGTACAGGTACACGGTCATCGCGCGTCCGAGCTGGCTGGAGTGGCCTTCGATCCTTCGGGCCGCCGGCTGTACTTCAGCTCACAGCGCGGCGCCAGCGGTCGCCGCGAGGACGGAGTCACCTACGAGGTCAGTGGTCCATTCGCATCCGGTTGAGGCCGGTGAGCCCCGCCCGCACGCTCCGGCACGGAGGCGGGTACCAGTTGCTCGTGCGGAAACGGTACCTGTCTTCGTTTCTGATTGTGGTTCCTGTCAGCTGCGCCGGCTCGCCAGTGCCGCGAGCATCGAGCCGACTACCACCATCAGCGCGCCGATGACCGCGGGCAGATTGATCGGCTCCGCTTCGATCCATTCGATGTCGAGGCGTGCGGCCGCTGTCATGAATGCCAGCGTGAACAGTGGCGCCGTCGTGGTGACCGCCGAGACACGCGTGACATCCCAGCGCTGAAGCGCCAGGCTGAAGCAACCGTAGCCGAGCACGCTGTTCAGGATGCAGAACAGCAATGCGCTGAAGCCGCGCGCGTCCAGATCGAGTACGGCCAGCGGCCGCGTCGCCGGCAGGATCACGAGCGCGCACGCGATGAACAGCAGCCACAGCGTCTGCAGAGATCCCAGCTCGCGCGCCAGGGACTTCTGCGCGACGCCGTAGACGGCCCATGACACCGCGCCGATTACGAGCGCCAGGACGCCGAGCGTCCAGCGGTCCGTGAGCTGCAGCAGCAGCGGCAGCCGCCTGTTGAAGAACAGCAGCATGCCCATGACGAGGATCGCGCAGCCGAGTCGCTGCCAGCGCGAGAATGCCTCACGGAACACCACGACGCCCGCGAACAGCAGCAGGAATGGCGCGAGCTGGATAACGACCTGCGCGACCGACGGGGTCGTGAGGTCGAGCCCGATGACGTACAGCATGTAGTTGCCGGCGAGGCCGAGGGTGGCGATGGCGAGCCAGCGCCGCGTCGAAGCGCTCAGACGGCCCACTGCCGGCAGTTCGTCGCGGTGGGCGAGCCACAGACCGATGATCAGCGCCGCACCGACGAAGCGCCACCATGTCACCGTCCAGACGTCGAGGTCGATGATCGCCACCTTGAGGCCAATGGGCAGCATCCCCCAGACCAGCGCGGTCGAGAGCGCCAGCGCGGCGCCAGCCTGCCAGTGTCGCCTGTCCGGTTTCACGAATGCCGCCTGAAAGGTGCGCCAGCATAGCGGAGTGATCGGCCTGTCAGCGGCACGGCGCAGATCCAGGTGTCTCCGGCACGACGCCCGTGCGCGCGATGCTTCGTGACCGCATCGGACGTCGCGAACGCCGCGAGAACCACAGCCGGCGGCTGCAGGGACCTGCAGGGTTCGCCTGTGCTACTCTCGGATCACAAGAAACGGGGATGACCCTTGCTGGAGCAGTGGGGCGGAATCGAGGTCGCCCAGGAGGCGACCGCCGAGCAGCCGGTCGCGCGTGCGCCGACCGCCGTGTGCGCTTTCGTCGGGCGGACGTTGCGCGGCCCTGTCAATCGCCCCGTCACGATCACCAGTTTCGCGGAGTATCAGGGGATCTTCGGCGGCCTGTGGCAGCCGAGCCCGCTGTCGTACGCGATCGAGCAGTTCTTCGACAACGGCGGCGGCACTGCCGTCGTCGTCAGAGTGGTCAATGGAGCGCGCCCCGCCACGCTGACGCTCGCCTGTGGCAGCGAGACGCTGACACTCGTGGCAGCGGCGCCGGGCACCCGCGAGTTCCTGCGTGCGGCTGTCGACTACGACGGTATCGGTGTCAATGAGCCGGACCGCTTCAACCTCGTGCTGCAGCGCCTGCGCGCGCCGGGGTCGGAACACATCGAGGATCAGGAGATCTACCGGCGACTCTCCGTGCGGCCGGATTCCTCACGCTTCGTCACCGACATGCTCGCGGGCTCGGCGCTCGCGACGGTGCGCGGGCCGGTACCCGGGACGCGGCCCGTCCCGACCGTGCGGGCCGACGGACGAGCACTCGCCGGATATGTCGGCTCGAACGCCGACGGTGATGATGGCGACCCGGTGACGGACTACGACGTGATCGGTTCGGCGGCTGACGGTCGCGGGATCTTCGCCCTGACGGGAGGCCCGCCCCTCAACTTCCTGTACATCCCGCCGCTGTCGCGCGACACGGACGTCGGCGCCAGCACGCTGCTCGTGGCCAGCCGTTTCTGCCGTGACCATTCGGCCCTGCTGGTCGTCGATCCGCCGCTCGCCTGGGACTCGGCTGAGGCGGCCCTTGCGGGCCTTCGGGACTGGCCGTTCGCCAGCGAGCACGCGCTCATGTACTTCCCGCGCGTGCTCGCTTTCGACAAGCTGCGCGGCCGTTTCGAACCATTCGCCCCCGGTGCCGCGGTCGCGGGGATGATCGCGCGCGGGGACGCGCGGTGGCCCGTCTGGGCTGCGGCGCAGGGAGATGATGCGACGCTGCGTCCCGGGTTCCGGCCTTTGTGTCTCGTCCGTCCTGCGGATCGTGCACGGCTTGCACAGGCGGGGATGAACGTCCTTCAGGCTGTGCGGCCTTCCGCCGCACAGGAGCCGGTACGGCCACGAACCCTGGCGGGTGCGACGGCGCAGTCGCCGGCATCGCGCTGGCTCGACGCCAAGCGGCTGGCGCTGTTCGTCGTGAGTTCGATCGAGCGCGGTACCCGCTGGATGCTGTTCGAGCCGAACGAGGCGCGCACCTGGCACCGCGCGACGCAGCAGCTTGAAGGGTTTTTCCGTGCGCTCGAAGACGAGGGCGCGTTTGCGGATCAGGAGCCGCGCGATCGCTGGTTCGTGGTCTGTGACGAGCGTGTCAACCGTGAGTGCGACCGGAGTCTCGGCGTCATCAGCGTGCTGTTCGGCATCTCGGCCGGACGTGCCGGTGTGTTCCAGGCCTGGCACATCAGCCATCGTGCCGGTGGTTCGCGCATACAGTCCGTGATCCTGAACCGGCTGCAGCTCGAAAACGTGCACGTCGAGCGCGCGATCGAGGACCTCGTGCGCCGCGCCGCGGGCTAGGCTGTGCCGTCTGCGGAAGGCGTGACTCGCTCGATCATGTCGGGAATGCCAGTCGGCTGCCTGCTTCCGCGGCACCAGACGAGGACAGACGGTCGCGCCGCGTCGAAGTGCCAGTCTCCGTGGCTGCTGGGCGCCGCCCCTCCTTGATGATGTTCACTCGAAGAAGTCGGACGGAGATCGAGTCGACGAGCTGTTCGATGAGCAGCGACAGCTGCCCTGAACAATACAGCCTTCCCGGCGATGCGAATCCGGCGATATCGTCAATCGCCGCTGCTCACCGCGCCGATGATCGAGCCGCTGGATGCTCCCCGGATGAACTGCCACTCGTACGCGAAACGCAGGCGATCGTACGCCGTCACGAGGTTCGCCGGGAATGGATCGAACGGTGAGGCCATCTTCAGCACGCTCACGGCCGCCTGATCCAGTTCGGCATGGCCGCTCGAACGCCGGATCCAGACCTCGGCCAGGCTCCCGTCGGCGTGCAGCACGACTTCGAGCACGGGGCTGCCACTCATGGTGCGACGGCGGGCCTCGTTGGGGAAATGCAGCGTGCCGACTCTTTCAACCTTGTTGCGCCAGGCATCGAGATACACCGAGACCGAGGATTCCCGCGTGCTCGCGCTGACCAGCAGTTCGCGCGACCGGGGGCCTTTGAGCCTCAGTTCGGCATCGTCGCGCAATGCCGGCAGCGGCGTAACGGTGCCCGGATCCGCAGCCCGCGGACGGGCCGGGACGCCACCCGGCTCTGAGCTGGCGACATAGACCAGCTCGCCGCGCTCGGCGTCGGCGCTGAGCAGCGCGGATTCTCCACCACTGGGACCCGCAGGGATCTCGGGGATGGCCTCGTCGGCGGTTTCCCCTGTCAGGCTCTCGGTGCCGCCTCCTGGCGTCGGCGTACGCGAGGCCTCGGGCCTGTCCATGTTCCCGGCGCCCTGCTGCGTGCGCTGCGCCAGATACTGCGCCTGGTCGTTGCGCTGCGACTCCGGGAGTTCGTCGGAGACCAGCATCACGTCCAGAGAGGGGGCGCGCCCTGCCTCGTCCGCGGGCGGCTGGCGGAACGTGATGCCGAGCACCATGACGAGGTGAAGCAGCGCGGTCAGGAACACAGCCGTCAGCAGTCGATCGCCGACCGTGGTCTCCGGGGGCAGGATTTGCTGCAGCGACACCGGTGCGGTCATCGCTGCAGGGACGCCGCGCGGACGGACGGTCGGGCCGCGGGCCGTGCGAGCACCGCGTCGATCACCATGCCACCGATGTCGGTGCCGAACTGCCGGTCGAGTTCACGGATGCCCGTCGGGCTCGTGACATTGATCTCCGTGATGTACCCGCCGATGACATCGAGGCCGACGAACAGCATCCCGCGGCTTTGCAGCACGGGTCCGATGCGATCGACCAGCCACCGGTCGCGATCATCGAGTCTGCGACCCTCGCCCCGTGCTCCCGCGGCGAGATTGCCGCGGTTGTCCTGCGGCGACGGTATCCGGGCCAGTGCGTACGGCACAGGGTCGCCATCGATGAGCAGGATTCGTGCGTCACCGGTCGTGACGATGTCGGGGATATAGCGCTGGATGATGGCATACCGGCTGCCGTAGTCGGTCAGCGTCTCGAACACGACGCTGGCGTTCTTCTCGCCCTGCTCGAGCACGAAGATCGATCGCCCGCCCATTCCGTACAGGGGCTTGCAGACGGCGCGACCGTGCTCGGCGAGGAAGGCCATCATGTCCCCCATGTCGCGCGTGACCAGCGTCGGCGCACAGCACTCCGGGAACCACGCCGTGAACACCTTCTCGTTCATGTCGCGCAGGCCCTGCGGACGGTTCACGATCAGGCAGCCCTCGGCCTCGGCGCGCTCCAGCAGGTAGGTCGTGTAGATGTACTCCGTGTCGAACGGCGGGTCCTTGCGCATCAGCACTGCATCGACGGCCGCGAGCCGGGTCCTGACCGGCGCGCCGAGGGTGAACCAGTCGGCGCGGTCGTCGCGGACGGTCACGGGGTGAAGCTGCGCCATCGCGACGCCGTCGCGGCACCAGAGATGCCGCTGTTCGAAGCAGAACAGCTCGATGCCGCGCCGCTGGGCCGCGAGCATCATCGCGAGCGTCGAGTCCTTTGCGGGCTTGATGGACGCGATCGGGTCCATGAGCACCGCGATACGGGGCCGCTCGGCCATGCAGTCTTCTCCTCGGCCGGAGCGATGCCAGCCGAATTATGTGACGCGTGTCTACCCTGCTGGGGGACCCGAACATAGTACACCTGCACCGCTTGCGCCCCGGCGCGGTGGTGGTGTCACGTCTTCGCGGCGGCCGCGGCGTCCGTGACGATTCTGCGCCGGGTGCAGCATGGCGAGTCCGCGGCCGATATGTTAAAACGCTGCGGCTCCGGCGGTTGGGTGTTGTAGTGGAGAGGCTCTCCCAGGGCCCGCGGATTTCGGCCCCGCGGAGGCGTTCTGGGCCGGAGGAAAGTGATGGAAAATGCGTCAGCGATCAGTTCCGGCGCCCGGCTGCAGGGGCTGAAGGTTCTGGTGATCGATGACAGCAAGACGATTCGCCGCACGGCGGAGACTCTGCTGGCCAAGGAAGGTTGCGAGGTCTACACCGCGGTCGACGGATTCGATGCCCTGTCGAAGATCGCGGACCATCAGCCCGATGTCGTGTTCGTCGACATCATGATGCCGCGCCTCGATGGTTATCAGACCTGTTCGCTGATCAAGCACAACAAGGTGTTCAGGACGATCCCGGTCATCATGCTGTCGTCGAAGGACGGCCTGTTCGATCGGGCGCGCGGCCGTATCGTCGGCTCCGAACACTACCTGACCAAACCGTTTACGCGGGATGAGCTGTTGTCCGCGATCGAGCAGCACGTCAGCCGATAATTCCGGAGAACACCAGAATGGCCCTCATCCTGATCGTGGACGATTCGCCCACCGAGGTTTACCAGATGCAGCGGGCCCTCGAGAGCCACGGCTTTCAGACCGCCGTCGCCGCCGATGGGGCGGAAGGCATCCGGCTGGCGCATGAAATCCATCCGGACCTGATCCTGATGGACATCGTGATGCCGGGTGTGGACGGGTTCAGGGCGACGCGGGTGCTGGCCAACGATCCGGACACGCGCGCGATCCCGGTCATCATGGTTTCGTCGAAGGGCCAGGAAACGGATCGTATCTGGGGAATGCGACAGGGAGCGGTCGACTATCTCGTGAAACCGGTGTCGGCGACGACGCTGCTCGAGAAGACACAGGCGGCTCTGGCTGGATGATGTGATGCAGGTCGCCGCGCTCCGTCAACTCCGCGACCAGCCCTTCGATCTCCTGATCGAGCTGGAGCGGCGGGCTCGCGCCGCCGCCGCAGGTCAGCGCGACGGCGGTTCCGGGCAGGAGTGGATCGGTGTCGCGTTCCGCATGGCTGGCGAGACCTTCGTCGTCGCGCGTGAGGAGACACGCGAGGTCACCGGTCTCCCGGTTCCCATCACCCGCGTGCCGGGGGCGCGCGCATGGGTGCGGGGCCTGGCGAATCTGCGTGGCCAGCTGCTGCCCATCATCGATCTCAAACAGTACCTCGGCAGCGGCGAGACGCTGCCGACGCGCAACACCCGCGTGCTCGTGGTGAATCACCGCGAGATCCCCGCGGGACTGATTGTCGATGAAGTGATCGGATTCCGCCGCTTCGGCAACCAGGAGTTCCGCGAGGAACTGCCGCCGACCCTGGTGCGGTGCGAGCGATATCTGGCAGGGTCTTTCCGACGCGGGACCGAGGCATGGCCCGTCATGAGTCTCCGGGCGCTGGTCGAGAGCGCCGCATTCCTGCAGGCCGCCATTTGAAACGCGGTCGTTGCGTGCCACGCTTGATGCAGCGCCGGTTCCGGCGCGGGTTCACAGTGCGCCACGCTGGAGGTCGAAACCGATGACTGCGATCGACAGGCAGAAGGCCGTCCAGTGGCTGCCCGGGCTCATCGGGGCGGGTCTGGTGCTGATGCTCGTTGCTGCAGGACTCCTGGTCCTCGCGGCGCGTCACCAGCAGTTTGACCAGCAGTTCCGCCGCCACGTCGCCGAGCTGACGGTCGTTGCGGCCAGCCTGCCCTCCCAGGCGACCGCCGCGGCACGCGGCGACGAGACGGCCTTCGAGCGGCTCGGCGAGTCTCGCAAGCGGCTGCAGGTGGTGCTGGCGGAGGTCGAGGCAGGACGCAGCTCGTTCGCGGCGCTCTCGTCGCCGAGCGCGCGACAGCTGGGTGACGACGCGGCGTGGCGCAGTCTCGCGGAGCAGGCAGGAAACGTGCTCGCGGGCAGAGAGGCTGCGATGGAGATGAAGACCTGGGCCCGGGAAGCCCGCACGCAGCTGCCCCGCCTGCTTTCCGGTCTGGCCGAGGTCGGCGCGGCACCCGGTGGGGCTGCGTCGCTGCGGGTACTGCCACGGTTCGAACTCGCGGCAGAACGTCTGGGAGCGGACCTGCAGGGTCTCGCGTCCGGGACCGGGGACATCGTCAGCGCTGCGGGTCGCATTGCCGAGAATTCGCAGTTCCTGCAGACTTTCCTGCAGGGACTTGCCGGCGAGGAGACGGTCAGCGGGGTTCCGCGGGTTTCCAGCGAGGCCCTCGCGCGTCTGGGCGCCGTGCGGACCGTGTACCAGTCCCTGGCCGAACAGGTCCGCGGCGTGCTGGCCCGTGCTGACCGCATGTCCGCCGCGCAACGCGCGGGTCTGGAGCTGGCACGCAGCGGCGATGAAGTCTACAGGCAACTGACCCAGCTCACGGCGACCTCGGCACCGTCCGGTCTGCTCGCGACGCCCTGGCCGGCGCTCGCAGTCGTGGGACTCGCGATCCTGGTGCTCGGTGCGGCGCTCTACGTGTGGCTCTCCGCGGCGGGCCTGCGCCGCGCCGCGGAGCTGCAATCGCGCCAGAATCAGCGGAACCAGGAGGCGATCCTGCGCCTGCTGGATGAGATGTCGAGCCTCGCGGATGGCGATCTGACCGTGCAGGCCACGGTCACCGACGACATCACGGGGGCCATCGCGGATTCGATCAATTATGCGATCGAGGCCTTGCGGGATCTGGTCGCGACGATCAATGAAACCGCCCTTCAGCTGGACCAGGCCATGCGTCAGACGCAGGCCGCCGCCGGACACTTGGCGAAGGCGAGCGTTGCGCAGTCCAAGCAGGTCGCGAGCGCCACCGATGCCGTGGCCGGGATGGCGGCGCAGATCGAGGAGGTGTCCGGGAATTCGGAACGCGCCGCGGATGTCGCGCGCCACGCCGTGGGGATCGCCCACAAGGGCGGGGATGCCGTACGGCGCACCATTGATGGCATGAACGCCATCCGGGAGACGATCCAGGAGACTTCGAAGCGCATCAAGCGGTTGGGCGAGAGTTCCCAGGAAATCGGGAACATCGTCGAGCTGATCAACGACATCGCCGAACAGACCAACATCCTCGCGCTCAACGCGTCGATTCAGGCGTCCATGGCGGGTGAGGCCGGCCGTGGCTTCGCGGTCGTCGCCGACGAGGTGCAGCGTCTGGCCGAGCGTGCCGGCAACGCCACGCGCCAGATCGAAGTGCTGGTCCGCACCATCCAGACCGATACCAATGAGGCAGTCGTTTCGATGGAGCGAACCACGACGGATGTTGTCGGCGGTGCGCTGCTGGCGGAGAACGCCGGCGCGGCGCTCGGCGAGATCGAGCAGGTCTCGAATCAGATCGCAGCGCTGGTGCAGAACATTTCGGGCAGTTCGCGGCAGCAGTCGGCTTCGGCGAGCCAGATTTCCCGGACCATGCAGGTTCTGCGGGAGATATCGCAGCAGACCGCGGACAACACCAGTGCCACCTCCACGGCGATCGGCCGGCTGGCCGAGATGTCCGCACAGCTTCGCAAGTCGGTCAGCGGATTCCGGCTTCCACAGGAGATCAGTACGCTGAGGCGCGGGCCGCCCACCGCGACGGGGCAGATGACCGCGCCGCCGTCGCGCCGGGCAGGTGCGGCGGGTGCCTGAGCCGGTGATGCCCATGACCGACCTCGCCACCCAGACACTGCACCTCGTCGCGCGCGAACTCGCCGCCACGCTGAACGAGGCGCGGCTCGCGCTCGAGGCATTTGAGGAGAGACCGCAGGACAGCGAGCCGCTGCTGCGCGTTGCCGGGCTGCTGCACCAGGCGCGCGGCGTGCTGCGAGTCGTTGAGGTCTATGGCGCGGCTCTGCTCGCCGAGGAAATGGAACTGACGGCTGGTTTTCTGGCTGCGGCGCCGCCGGAGAAGCAGCGCCGGCTGGAGGGTGTCGACGCGTTGATGCGCGCGGCGGTGCAGTTGCCCAACTACCTGGAGCGCGTGCTGGCCGGCGGTCGTGATCTGGCACTCGTTCTGCTTCCCCTCCTGAACGATCTGCGTGCGGTCCGTGGCAGCGGCTTGCTGTCCGAAGGCACGCTGCTGTTGCTGAACCTGACCTCCGATCGGCAGCCGGAGGCGCGGACGGAGACGGAGCCGGGCGCACAGGAGTCGCTGGTGCAGGTGGCGCGGCGCCTGCGGCCGCGCTTCCAGATCGCGCTGCTGGGCTGGATCCGTGATGAGTACGCCAAGGAGCACCTGACCGTGCTCGCGGACGTGGCCGACCAGCTCGAGAGGCTGGCGACCACACAATCGGTCTTCCAGCTGTGGTGGGTCGTGGGCGCGGTCATCGAGGCGCTGCGCGACGGAGGCCTCGAGGCTGGCGCAACCATCAAGCGTCTGCTCGGGCAGGCGGATCGTGAGACGCGGCGGCTCTTCGAGCAGGGCGAGGCGCGGTACGCGGATTCACCGCCGCTCGAGCTTCTCAACAATCTTCTCTACTACGTAGCCCGCGCCACCTCGACGGGGCCCCGTGTCAGGTCGGTGCAGACCTCCTTCCGGCTCGCGGACCTGCTCCCCGTGGACCAGGTCGTCGAGCAGGAGCGCGAATCGCTGTCCGCGCCATCGGTCAACCTGATGAAGACCGTGGCGGCCGCCATCAAGGAGGACCTGGGCCGGGTGAAGGATGCGCTCGACATTTTTACGCGCAAGGGCGGGCGACCGGAGGAACTGACCGGGCAGCTGGAGCTGCTGAGGAAGATCGGGGATACCCTCGCCGTGCTCGGCCTGGGATCATTGCGGGAGCGGGTGCAGAGCCAGATCGAGCGCCTGACCGCCGTCGTGGCGGGGGGCGCTGCTGCCGACCACGACGCTCTCGTGGACACCGCCGCGGTGCTGATCAGCGTCGAGGATGCGCTGGACGACGCACTCCTGCAATTGATCATGCCGCCGGGTGCACCGGCCGCGATCGAGCCGCAGGACCCCGAGTTCCGGCAGGTCGCCGAGGCCGTGCTGCGCGAGTGCATTGTCAATCTCGCCCGCATCAAGGAGACCGTCACCAGTGCGCTGTCAGTCGGGGCGGAGTCCTCCGTTCTCGATCAGGTGCAGCCGCTGGCTCGCGGGATTACGGCGGGCCTGCTCATGCTCGGCAAGGCTCGCGCCGTCGAAATCATGTCGCGCATCGGGCGACACGTCGTCGAGCTGCTGAGGTCCGGCACGGCCCGGCGCAGTGATGGCATCGACCGTCTGGCTGACGCCATCGTCAGCATCGAGTACTACATGGAGACGCTGCAGGCTGGCCGCAGCGATCCCTGGTACATGCTCGACAATGCCGAACGCTGCCTGTGTGCCCTTGATACGGGTGGTGAGGCCGCACCGGTCGCCGCACCGGAGTACGAACCGGCACCCGCCGCTGCGGCAGCTGAGCCGGAGCGTGCAAAGGTGATTGCGGCCCCGGCACCGGCGGAGACGCCGGAGGTGCCGGACGCGGCCTTCGTCAAGACGGTGCCGCAGATCATCCGGCCGCGACCGGAGCTCGCTCCAATGCCTGCTGCGGAGCCGGCCGCGGAGGCGCGGCCTGCGCAGGAGCGTCACGAGGCTGCCGACGAGTTCTTGCTGATCTTCATCGAGGAGGCGCGCGAGGAGATCGCGACGATCGAGCAGCTGTTCCCGCTCTGGGCCGAGAACCCGGCCGATGCGGAATCGCTGAAGCGCGTCCGACGCTCGTATCACACGCTCAAGGGCAGCGGGCGCATGGTCGATGCGCAGCAGATTGGCGACTTCGCCTGGGCCGTCGAGAATCTGCTCAACCGCCTGCTGGAAGGCACGCTGCCTCGGACGCCGGGCATGCTGGCATTGCTGCGGGAATGTGTCGCCGCGACGCCGCAGCTGATCGATTCCCTCGAGACGGGACGATCCCTGCAGGTCGACGTCGAAGCGCTGAAGGCGCGGGCGTACGCATACGCCGAGGGGCGCGAGCCCGAGATCGCGGCAGCCGAGCCCGTGGCTCCGGAAGACCGGCCGGGACCGCCGCGGCCAGTTCACGACAAGACGCTGGTCCTGCCCGGCCTCGACGAGTCGGCCGTCCTGCGCATGCTCGATCAGGTGCCGCCGATGCCAGCGGCGACATTGCCGGAACCGCCTGCCGTGGCCGAGGAGCCTGAGGCTGATCTGCAGGCTGCCGTCGCCGTCGAAAGCCTTCCGCCAGCTTCCGAGGCCGGCCCGGCTGCGCAGCCGGACGAAGCGGTCGTGCGCGAGCAGGCGCCACGACGCATGGATCCGGCGCTGCACGAGATCTACGCGAAGGAAGTCGAGGGGTACCTGCAGACGATCCGGTCCTATATCGAGCGGGCCCGCAGCGCTCCGCCACCTCATCCGGTGACCGAGGCCCTGTATCGTGCATGTCACACGCTGTCGGGGGCATCCAAGACCGCCGAGGCACGTCACTGCGTTCGTGTGGCTGAACCGCTGCATCGATGGCTGCGTCGTCTGCACGATCACCAGCGGGGCCTCGACGCACACGGCATCGCGGTGCTCGAGGACGCGGTCGCGACCTTCGGTGACATCGTTCGCAACATCAACGAGGACACCGGGTTCTTCATCGGGCTCGATGCGTTCGCGCGCCACGTCGAGTCGCTGGACATCGCACTTGAGCGGGACCTGGCGCTCGAAGCCGCCGCAGGCGCCGTCCCCGCCGAGCCCGTGTCCCACCCGCACGAAGCGGCTGCGGCAGCTGCGGCCGGTTCAGCTGCGGCCGACGACTTTGCACCGGAATTCGCCGTAGAGGCGGTGCCGGCGTCGGCCGCGGGATCACCGGGCGCCACTGAGGCGACGGTGACAGCGGAGGCCGTGGTGCAGGACCACCGGGAATCGGCCACCGCCACGCCGTCCGAGCCGGTTGCTGTAGTCAGCGCCGAGGTGCAGCCCGCGACCGAACCCGCAGCGCAGCTCGAGGCCCCGCCTGAGGCACCGTCCGAGGTGGCGGTCGGGACAGAACCTTCGGCGCAGTCCGAGGCCTGGATCGAGACACCGCCCGAGGTGGCAGCCGGGACTCAGTCCGGGGCCGAGGCCGCAGCGCAGCTCGAGGCCGCGCCTGAGGCACCGTCGGAGGTGGCGGTCGGGACAGAACCTGCGGTGCTGTCCGAGGTCTGGCTCGAGATACCGCCCGAGACGGCGGCAGGGACTCAGCTCGTGGCGCAACCCGAGGCGCAGCTGGAAGCGTGGGTGGAGTCACGGCCACTCGATCGTGTGGATGCTGCCCCGGCGTTCGCCATGGAAGTCATTTCGACTGCCGAGCCAGAGCCACAGACAGCGCCAGAGTCAGAGGCCGAGCTGGAGCGGGATCTTGTGGGTGCCGCTGCAGTCGTGTCGCCTGACCTTCCGGTCACGACCCAGGTGCCGCCGGCCAGCATTTCCCCAGCCCCGCCGGGACCTGTTGGCGTCGCGGCGGCGGCGCAGGGTGCCGACGAGTTCGATCCCGACATCGCGGCCATCTTCTGTGAGGAAGCGACGGAATTGCTCGAGGCGGGCGATGCCGCCCTGGCGGCCCTGCGCGGTGACCGCGACAGCGAGGCACGGCTGACGGAACTCAAGCGGGTTCTGCATACGCTGAAGGGTGGCGCGCGCATGGCCGGGATTCGTGCCATGGGCAACCTGAGTCATGAACTCGAGTCGCTGCTCATCCTCGCGGGCGGTGGCCAGACGCGTTTCGACGACGCGCTGCTGCAGATCCTGCAGGAGAGCCTCGATGAACTGAGTCACATGCGGGACCTGGTGAGTACGGGCCGCCGGCCGTCTCCCGCGCACGAACTGCTGGCCCGCATCCATCGCCACGCACGCGAGCCTGTGGACGAGACTGCCTCCGAAGCCGTCCCTGCACCGGAAGCCGTTGCCGAGTCCGTGGCAACGCCGCCGCCCGAACAGCCGGCTGGAGTGATCTGTAGCGAGCCGTTGGTGGCCGCTCTCGGGATACCGGGAGCGGCGGAGCCGCCGGCGGGAATCGAGATGCCGACCGCGGCATCGCCAGCGACGAAGGAACCCGAGGCTCCGGAGGCGCCGCCGCTCGTGGTTCCTGCGGAGGCCCAGGTTCAACCGCAGGGCCTGCCCGGACGCGAGGCCCCGGTCGAGCGCGCCGAGATGGCGCGTGTCGATGCCGATCTGCTCGACTCGATGCTGAACAATGCGGGTGAGGTCAGCATCTTCCGGTCGCGTCTCGAACAGCAGCTGGCCTCCGTCGAGTTCAACCTCGGCGAGCTGAGTCGCGTCGTCCAGCGCTTCAAGGATCAGCTGCGGAAGCTCGAAATCGAGGTCGAGGGGCAGATCCTCCACCGTCACGTCGACGCGCGCCTGCACCGTTCCGATTTCGATCCTCTGGAGCTGGACCGGTACTCGAGCATTCAGCAGTACTCGCGCGCCCTGGCGGAGACCGCCGCCGATGTCGGCAGCGTCCAGCACCTGATCGAGAACCTGACGCGCGAGACGCAGGGTCTGCTGACCCAGCAGGGGCGTGTCGTCACGGAGCTGCAGACGGGGCTGATGCGCGCGCGCATGGTGCCATTCCAGCGTCATCTGCAGCGGCTGACGCGCACCGTCCGGCAGACGGCCGTGGACAGCGGCAAGAAGGCGGAGCTGGTCGTCACCGGCGCGAGCGGTGAACTCGACCGGCAGTTGCTCGAGCGGATGCTGCCGCCGCTCGAACACCTGCTGCGCAACGCCATAGTGCATGGCATCGAACGGCCGTCCGAGCGACTCGCCCGCGGCAAGGCGGAGACCGGCCGCATCGCAGTGACTCTGCGTCGCGACGGCGCTGAGGTGCTCATCGACGTCGAGGACGATGGCGCCGGGATCAATCTGCGCGCCGTCCGTGAGAAGGCGATCGGTCTGGGCCTGATCTCGCCCCGCCAGGAACTCTCCGACGACGAGGCGCTGCAGCTGATCCTCGAGCCCGGGTTCTCGACCGCCAGCCTCGTCACTCAGGCGGCCGGTCGTGGCGTCGGTATGGACGTCGTCGCGACCGAGGTCAAGAAGCTCGGTGGCTCGCTGCTCATCGCTACCACGGCCGGTGCGGGCACGCGCTTCACAGTCCGGCTGCCGTTTACGCTCGCAATTTCGCAGGCACTGGTGGTGCGAGTGGGCGATGAGTTCTACGCCCTGCCGCTGCAGACGGTCGAGGGAGTGGTCCGCATGCCACGCTCGGAGGTGCAACGGCAGCTCGCCGAGGAGGCCGCGTCCTTCGAGTACGGCGGGCAGAGGTACCGTGTCCAGTCGCTGGGCGTCTTCGTCGGTGGCGCAGCGCTCGTGCTGCCGGAACAGGACGTCGCGATGCCCGTGATCCTCATCCGGGCCGGTGAGCACTCAACGGCACTCGTCGCCGACGAGCTGCTGGGCAGCCGCGAGATCGTCGTCAAGTCCGTCGGTCCGCAGATCGCCGGCATCCGCGGCGTGTCCGGTGCGACCGTGCTCGGCGATGGAAGCATCTGCATCATTCTCGACATGCACGCACTGGTGCGTTCCGAATGGCGCGCGCGTCCGGTCATCGACTCGCGGTCAGGGGAGCATGCCGATCTGCGGGTCTTTGCGCTGGTCGTCGATGACTCGATCACGGTACGGCGCGTGACACAGCGTCTGCTGGAGCGCAACGGCATGCGCGTGATGACGGCACGTGACGGCCTCGATGCCGTCGCGGCCCTGCAGGAGAACGTCCCGGACATCATCCTGCTCGATATCGAGATGCCGAGGATGGATGGCTATGAAGTCGCCTCGCACGTGCGCAACGATCCCCGTCTGCGCGAAGTGCCGATCGTGATGATCACATCGCGGGTGGGCGACAAGCACCGGTCGCGTGCGATTGAACTCGGCGTCAACGACTATCTGGGCAAGCCGTATCAGGAGTCACAGCTGCTCGATGCGATCGAGCCGCTGATCCGGCGGCGCAGGGAGGCTGTGTCGTGAGCGATGGAACGCCGGTTCGTGAACTGTACGGGCTGCTGGTGCCGCTGGCGGACGACCGGCTGCTGGTGCCACGGGCCTGTGTGGCGGAGGTCACGGCGTTCCAGCAGCCACAGGAAATGCCAGGCGCGCCGCCCTGGTACCTGGGAGTCGTGCCCTGGAACGGCCGCTCGATACCGGTAATCTCCTTCGAGGGCACCGCCGGTGGCCGCATTCCCGTCATCGGTGGCCGCACGCGCATCATCGTGTTCGTCTGCCTCGGGAATCGTCTGCCGGCCGGCCACTTCGGCGTCGTGACGCAGGGGTTCCCCCAGCTGGTGCGGGTCAGTGCCGATGTGGTGCAACCGGAGCCGGCGCGTCCTGGCAGCGCCCGTGCGCCGATCCTGTGCCGCCTGCGCATGGTCAACGAGACGCCGATCGTCCCGGATCTCGACCGCCTCGAGGAGATGATCGCGGACGAGACCACCGTGACGGCCTGACCGGGATTCCGCGTCCGCCTGCCTTCAGCTCAGTGTCAGCAGCGGCAGCAGCCGTGCGACTGCCGGACGTTCCAGACGACGCAGCACGTGGGGCAGTGAACGCACCAGGCCCAGCTGTCTCAGCCGCGCGAACGGAATCGGATGCTCGAGCCGGCACACCATGCGCAGCGTCAGCACCGTGGCTCCGCCGTCGGCCAGCAGCCC
>CAYWMY010000021.1:0-5403 GCA_964459405.1 uncultured Steroidobacteraceae bacterium
CGCCTCGCGACGCGCCCGGCGTGGTGCGAGGCGCGTTTCTCAGCGGCCGCCCGTTGCGCTGAGCGCGCTCAGTCCTGCAGCTCGTTCGGGATGTGGGGCGCCAGCGCCTCGACGAGGGCCGCGTAGACCTTGGGATTGCCGGCCACGATGTGGCCCGACTGGTCGTAGGGCTTGCCCGACAGCGTGCCGACGCGACCGCCGGCTTCGGTGATCAGCATCGTCCCGGCCGCCGTATCCCAGGGTGCCAGTCCGAGCTCCCAGAAGCCGTCGAGGCGTCCGGCCGCGACATAGGCCAGGTCCAGCGCCGCCGATCCGGGCCGGCGGATGCCAGCCGTCTGCTGCATCACCGTGCGCAGCATGCCGAGATAGGAGTCGATCCAGCGCGCGTTGGCGCGATAGGGGAAGCCCGTGCCGACGAGGGCGCCGTCCAGCGTACGCTGCTTGCTGACGCGGATCTTGCGGCCTTCGAGCTGCGCGCCGGCGCCGCGTTCGGCCGTGAACAGTTCCTGACGCATGGGGTCGTACACGACGGCGACCTCGGGGCGCCCGCGGTGCTCGCAGGCGATCGAGACTGCGAACTGCGGGAATCCGTGCAGGAAGTTCGTGGTCCCGTCCAGCGGGTCGATGATCCAGACGTATTCGTCGCCGCCGGAGCGGCCGCTTTCCTCGGCGAGGAAGCCGTGCGCGGGATAGCTCCTGTGCAGGATCGCGATGATCTCGCGTTCGGCCGCACGGTCCACCTCGGACACGAAGTCGTTGTGGCTCTTGGCCGTGACCTCGAGTCCGTCGAGCCGGTGCAGGCTGCGCGTGATGACCTCGCCGGCGCGGCGCGCCGCGCGGACCGCGATGGTGATGAAAGGATGCATGGCTCCCCGCTGACAAAGAACGGGCGCGCCGCGGCGCGCCATCATGCGGCTAGAATACCAGAGCCTCGCCGCCGCCCGCCCATGCATCCCATCCGCTTCGTGCTCGTCGACACCAGCCATCCGGGCAACATCGGTGCCTCGGCGCGCGCGCTCATGACCATGGGCTTCGAAGAGCTGGCGCTGGTGCGTCCGCGGCAGTTCCCGCATGCGGACGCGACCGCGCTGGCCTCGGGCGCCGACGGACTGCTCGCGCGCGCGCGCGTCTGCGGCCAGATCGGCGAGGCGGTGGCGGACTGCGGTCTGGTGCTCGCCACCAGCGCGCGCCCGCGCAGCGCGAATTTCCGTGTGCTCGCGCCACGTGAAGCCGCGGCCGACGCGCTCGCCGCGGCGGCCGTGCGGCCCGTCGCGTGGCTGTTCGGGGCCGAGCGCACGGGGCTCGCGAACGACGATCTCGCGCTCGCGCACGCGCTGGTGCAGATCCCCGCGAATCCGGCCTACGAGTCGCTGAATCTGGCGCAGGCCGTGCAGATCATCGCCTACGAACTGCGGCTCGCCAGCGCAGCGGTGCCGCGGCGCCTGCCGGGCGGCGCGACCCCCGCGACCGCGCAGCAGATGCAGCACCTCTACGAACACCTCGCGCGCGTCGTCGAAACGCTCGACTACGCGCGCGGGCACAGCCTCGCGCACGTCATGGACCACCTGCGCCGGCTGTTCGGACGCGCGGCGCCGGACGACAGCGAAGTGCAGATCCTGCGCGGTCTGCTGAGCGCGATCGAGGCGAAGCGCCGGCGCGAGGGTGGCGCATGAATGACCGCGCGCCCGTGTACCTCGACCATGCAGCGACCACGCCCGTGGATCCGCGCGTCGCGGACGTGATGTGCGACTGCCTGCGCGATCCAGCGCTGCAGGCGAACCCCGCATCGCACCATGCGCCGGGCCGTCGTGCCGCGGCCATGATCGAGCACGCCCGTGCGCAGGTCGCGGGGCTCGTGAATGCCGCGCCGCGCGATCTGCTGTTCACCTCGGGCGCCACGGAGAGCGTCAATCTCGCCGTGATGGGTGCGGCGCGCGGCAACCGCGACCGCGGCCGGCACCTCGTGACGTCGCGCACCGAACATCGCGCCGTGCAGGATGCCTGCCGGCGGCTCGAACGCGAGGGCTTCCGTGTGACCTGGCTCAAGCCTGGCGCGGATGGCATCGTGACGCCCGCCCAGGTCGAGCAGGCGCTCGAACCCGACACGATCCTCGTGTCGCTGATGCACGTGAACAACGAACTCGGCGTGATCCAGGATGTGGCGGCCGTGGCGCGGTTGTGCCGGCCCCGCGGCGTGCTGCTGCACGTGGACGCCGCGCAGAGCGCAGGCCGCCTGCCGGTCGATGTCGCGGCACTCGATGCGGACCTGGTGTCGTTCACGGCCCACAAGCTCTACGGTCCGAAGGGCATCGGCGCGCTGTACGTGCGCCGCGAGCCCCGGCCGACGCTGGTGCCACTGCAGTTCGGCGGCGGCCATGAAGGCGGACTGCGCTCTGGCACGCCGGCCACGCACCAGATCGTGGGCTTCGGCCTTGCAACCGAGATCGCCGCGCGCGAACTCGGCGCGGACATGGCGCGCATCGGCTTCCTGCGGGAACGACTGGCCGCAGGCATCGCGGCGGCCGGCGGCGTCCACCTGAACGGCGCGGCCGCGCCGCGCGTGCCGGGGCTGCTGAACCTGCGCTTCGACGACATCGAGGGCGAAAGCCTGCTGCTCGCGCTGGCGGGCGAGGTGACGGTCTCGAGCGGCGCGGCCTGCAGTTCCGCGACCGGCGAGCCCTCGTTCGTGTTGCGCGCGCTGGGACTGTCGGATCTCGAGGCGCAGGCATCGCTGCGGTTCTCGCTCGGGCGCGGCACAACAGACGCGGACGTGGATCGGGCCGCCTCTGCCGTGGTGGCGGCCGTGCACCGGCTGCGGGCGCTGCTGCCGGAGGCTCCGGCCGTGCCACCGGCCGGGGCGTGGTCCGGCCCGGACCCCCTGCGCGAGGGCGGGCTGTTTCCCGAGTATTCGGAGGCGGTGCTGCGGCGCTTCGCCGCGCCCCCGACCCTGCCGCTGCCGCCGGGGCCCGGCGTGCGCTACCGCGGTCGTGCCGGGCATCGCCGGCAGCTCGCCCTGGTGCAGTTCGAGGCATGTGTGGAGGCCGGCCGCGTGACGGCGGCGGGCTTCGGCGCCTTCGGCTGTCCACACACCCTGGCGGCGGCGTCGCTGGTCGCGGATCGCATGGTCGGGCAGCCGCTGGCGGCCGCGACCCGGGTCGAGCCCCGGGCGCTGGCCCGCGAACTCGGGGTGCCCGCCGATAAACTCGGGCGCCTGCTGGTGGTCGAAGATGCGGCAAGGAGCCTGGCGGCCTGTTGAGCCGCTTGCATCCGCCGGCGTTCGCGCCCGTAATGAGCAGTATCGCAATGTCACGGTAACGGACCATGGCCATCACCCTCACGGATTCCGCCGCGCAACGCGTGAAGTCTTTTCTGGCCGCGCAGCCGGCCGGCCTCGGCCTGCGACTGGGCGTGAAGAAGACCGGCTGTTCCGGTTTCGCCTACGTGGTCAAGGTCGCCGAGGACCGTGCCGCCAGTGACCACGTGTTCGAGTCCTGCGGCATCCGGATCTTCGTCGACCCCGACAGCCTGCAGTTCATCGACGGCACCGAGGTCGATTTCGTGCGCCAGGGCCTCAATGAGGCGTTCCGCTTCCGCAACCCGAACATCAAGGGCGAATGCGGCTGCGGCGAGAGCTTCAACGTCTGATCGCCGGACCCCGCGGGTCCGGAGCGAAAATTCCTTGTGTTCCGGGCACTTCCGGTGAATCCGCGGATTGCCCGGCGCCATTGCGCCGGGTAGACTGCGCGGCTTTCCGAAGGTAGCCGGCAACACGGGGGAACCCGGGGCCGTCCGCCACGCTCCCAGTTCCCAGTCATCATTTCGAGGAAACACATGGCGCTCGAACGCACCCTGTCCATCGTCAAGCCCGACGGCGTTGCCAAGAACCTGATCGGCGAGGTCTACCGCCGCTTCGAGCAGGCGGGCCTGCGCATCGTGGCCGCCCGCATGCGGCACCTCACGCCCGCCGAGGCCCAGGGCTTCTATGCCGTGCACCGCGAGCGGCCGTTCTTCAAGGACCTGTGCCAGTACATGACCTCCGGCCCCGTGGTCGTGCAGGTGCTCGAGGGCGAGAATGCGGTGCAGAAGCACCGTGACATCATGGGTGCGACCGATCCGAAGAAGGCGGCGCCGGGCACGATCCGCGCCGACCTCGCGGCCAGCATCGAGGAGAACGTGGTGCACGGTTCGGACAGTGCCGAGAACGCCGCGCGCGAGATCGCGTTCTTCTTCAGCGAGACGGAGATCTGCCCGCGCACGCGCTAGAGCGCGGCGTGCAGGGCGGCCAGGAGCGGTCCGTGGCGGAAAAGACCAATCTGCTCGGGCTCGATCGCGCCGGGCTCGAGGCCTTCGTCGCGGGCCTGGGCGCGAAGCCGTTCCGCGCGCGCCAGCTCATGCAGTGGATTCATCAGCGCGGCGAGAGCGATTTCGCGCGCATGACGGATCTCGCGAAGGACTTCCGCGCCCGGCTCGCCGAGGTCGCCGAAGTGCGCGCGCCGGAGATCGTCACCAGCCAGCGCTCGGCGGACGGTACGCAGAAGTGGGTGCTGCGCATGCCCGGTGCCCAGGGCATCGAGCAGGCCGTCGAGATGGTGTTCATCCCCGAGCCCGGCCGCGGGACGCTGTGCATCTCGAGCCAGATCGGCTGCGCGATGGACTGCTCCTTCTGCAGTACGGCGCAGCAGGGCTTCAACCGCAACCTGTCGGCTGCCGAGATCGTGGGCCAGGTCTGGCTCGCGAACCGCGCGCTGGGGCGCGAACCGGGCGGCCTGCGCATCATCACGAACGTGGTGTTCATGGGCATGGGCGAGCCGCTCGCGAACTACCGCGCCGTGGTGCCGGCGATGCAGGTGTTCCTCGACGATCTGGGATACGACCTGTCGCGGCGCCGCGTGACGCTGTCGACCTCGGGGCTCGTGCCGCAGATCTACCGCCTCGCCGAGGAGTGCAACGTGGCGCTCGCGGTGTCGCTGCACGCGCCGAACGACGCGCTGCGCGACGAACTGGTGCCCATCAACCGCCGGCATCCGATCGCCGAGCTGCTGGCCGCGTGCTGGCACTATCTCGAGCGCCAGAACGGCCGCAACATCACCTTCGAGTACACCATGCTCGACGGCGTCAACGATCGCCCGGAGCACGCGCATGAACTGGCCGCGCTGCTCGGCGGCCGCGAGGCCAAGGTGAACCTGATTCCCTTCAACACCTTCCCGGCCACGCGTTACCGCCGTTCGCCGCCCGCCGTGATCGCGGCCTTCCGCGACGCGCTGCTCAAGCGGGGCGTCATCGCCACGATCCGCAGGACGCGCGGCGACGACATCGACGCGGCCTGCGGCCAGCTCGTCGGTCGCGTGCGCGACCGCATGCAGGTGCGGCTCGGACAGAAGCTGGTCGGCCTGACGGTGCAGC
>CAYWMY010000021.1:5413-17369 GCA_964459405.1 uncultured Steroidobacteraceae bacterium
CGGCCGCCTGTTCCCGGCCATGCTGTTGCTGCTGGCCTGGCTGGCCGCGCCGCCCGTGCCGGCAGCCACACCCGATTCGCCGAAGCAGGCGGCCGAGGTCAACGCGCAGCTCGGCATCCAGTACCTGCGCCAGGGCAACCTGGCGGTGGCGCGCGAGAAGATCGAGCGCGCGCTCAAGCAGAATTCCCGCAACGTCGGCGTGCAGCTCGCCGCCGCGCTGCTGTACGAACAGCTGCGCGATCCGCGTCGTGCCGAGAAGCACTATCGCGACGCGCTGCGCGTGGATCGCGACAGTCCCGAGGCGCTGAACGCCTACGCCTCGTATCTCTGCCGCAGTGGAGATGCGCGCACCGGCGAGCAGATGTTCGAGCGCGCGGCGAAGAGCCCCCTGTATCGCACTCCCGAGATCGCATACACCAATGCCGGGACCTGCGCCCGCGTGAACGGGCGGCTGGCCGAGGCCGAGGCCTACCTGCGCAGCGCGCTCGGCATCCGGCCGAACTACCCCGATGCGCTGATGCAGATGACGAGTGTCGCCGCCGCACGCGGCAACTCGATGCAGGTGCGCGCCTTCCTGCAGCGCTATCTCGCCGTAGGACCCGCGAGCCCGGAGCTGCTGCTGTTCGGCGTGAAGGCCGAGCGTGCCCTCGGTGACCGCACGGCCGCGGACGACTACGCGAGCCGGCTGCGGCGTGATTTCCCCGAGGCCGCCGAGACGCGGGCGCTGGACGATCTCGAGGAGCGCAACCCCGGATGAACGACACGAGCGAGCGTTCACCGGGGCGCCGTCTGCGCGAGGCCCGCGAGCGTATGAACCTCTCGGCGGCGCGCGTGGCCGAGCAGCTGCGCCTCGAGCCGCACCGCCTCGCCGCGCTCGAGGGCGACCGCTTCGAGGAACTCGGGGCGGCCGTCTACGTGCGCGGGCATCTGCGCAAGTATGCCGAGCTGGTGGGTCTGCCCGCGGACGAGCTGCTGGCCGCATTCTCCGAGGCGGGTCGGGCGATGCCGGCGCCCTCGCTGATTCCGGCGGCGAGCGCACGCGATCTGTCGACCTCGCGCCGACGCAATCCCATGCCGGTCCTGGCGCTGGTCGCGCTGGTGCTGGTCATGATCGCGTTGTGGTGGTTCACGCGCGCTCCCGTCGGCACCGCGGGCGACTCGTCCGCGCCGCTGCCGGAGGGCGAGCCTCCCGCGGTCCCGGAGGCGGTGCCGTCGGCTGCGCTGCAGCCGGGCCCGGAGTCCCCCGCGGCGCAGGGTCCGGGCGCGGAGGCGGCCGGCGATCCGGACGCGGCAGGGGCGGCGCCTGCCGCGGCGGACGCTGCGACCAGGGTGGCGGACGGGACCGTGGCCGTGCTGGCGGTGCGCTTCCGTACGCAGAGCTGGTTCGAGGTCTACGACGCGGCGGACCGGCGGCTCGCCTTCGAGCTGGCGCCCGCGGGCACCAGCCGCAACCTGCGCGCGGCCATGCCGCTGCGCGTGCTGCTCGGCAATGCGAGCGGCGCGCAGCTGACCCTCGACGGACGCGAGGTGCAGGTGCCCCCGGCGCTGCGCATCGCCGATACGGCCTGGATCGAGATCGATGCCACAGGCGCCGTGCGCGAGGCCGGACCGCCGCGCAGCGCATCGAGGGGTGAGTGAATTGAACAGGCCGGACGCGCAGCCCCTGCAGCCGATCCGCGGCATGAACGACGTGCTGGCGGCGGACATGCCCTGCTGGCAGTTCCTCGAACAGCACGCGCGGGCGCTGTTCGCCGAATACGGCTACCAGGAGATCCGCGTCCCGATCGTCGAGCACACGCAGCTGTTCCAGCGCTCGATCGGCGAGTTCACGGACATCGTCGAGAAGGAGATGTACACCTTCGTCGACCGCAGCGGCGACAGCCTCACGCTGCGGCCCGAGGCCACCGCCGGCGTGGTGCGTGCCGCGATCACGAACGGCCTGCTGCACAACCAGAAGCACCGCCTGTGGACCTCCGGGCCGATGTTCCGGCACGAGCGGCCGCAGAAGGGCCGCTACCGCCAGTTCCACCAGATCGGCTGCGAGGCTTTCGGTTACGAGGGGCCCGACATCGATGCCGAGATGATCCTGCTGTCGGCACGGCTGTGGCGGCGGCTCGGCATTGCGCGCGTGCGCCTGGCCATCAACTCGCTGGGTACTCCGGAGTCGCGGCGCGCCTACCGCGAACTGCTGGTGCGTCACTTCGAGACGCATCGCGAGCGCCTGGACGAGGACAGCCTGCGGCGCCTTTCCGGCAATCCCCTGCGCATCCTGGACTCGAAGAACCCGCAACTGCGCGCGGTCATCGATGCCGCGCCGGTGCTGACCGAGCACCTCGATCCCGCGTCGCGCGAGCACTTCGAGGGGCTGCAGCAGGCGCTGGCGGCGAGCGGTGTCGAGTTCACCGTGAACCCGCGGCTGGTGCGCGGCCTCGACTACTATTCGCGCACCGTCTTCGAGTGGACCACCGACGCGCTGGGCGCGCAGGATGCAGTCTGCTCGGGCGGACGCTACGACGGCCTGGTCGCGCAGCTCGGTGGCGAGCCCTGCCCGGCGGTCGGCTGGGCGCTCGGCGTGGAGCGCATCGTGGGCCTGCTGCAGGCGGCGGCGGTGCCGGTCACGGGCGCGGTGCCGCAGGTCTACCTGGTGCTCGCCGGCACGGCCGCGGAGCGCGAGGGGCTGCGGCTCGCGGAACAGTGGCGCGATGCCGTGCCGGGGCTGCGGCTGCAGACGAATCTGGGTGGCGGCGGCATCAAGGCGCAGCTGAAGCGTGCGGACCGCAGCGGTGCCGCCGTGGCGCTGATCCTCGGCGAGGACGAAGTGGCGCGCGGCATCGCGACCATCAAGCCGCTGCGCGCCGACGTCGGGCAGATGCACGCGCCCTGGGACGAAGTGCCCGCGCGCCTGCGGCCCATGCTGGAGAACCACCGTTGAAGGGCCGGTGCCGCGGGGCATGGGGCGGGGAGGACGCGCATGGATGACTACCTGTCGGAACGGGAACAGGCCGAGACGCTGAAGCGCTGGTTCCGCGACAACTGGCTGTGGCTGGTCGTGGCGGTGGCCCTCGGTCTCGGCATCGTCTACGGGCGGGAACTCTGGAGCAGCTGGCGCTCGAACGAGGCACTCGAGGCTGCCGCGCTCTACGAGCAGATGGTCGCGGCACTCGAGAAGAACGAGCGGCCGCTCGCCTTCAAGCTTGCGGGCCAGATCGCCGCCGACCATGCGCGCACGCCCTATGCCGACCAGGCGGAACTGCTGGCCGCGCGCGCGCACGTCGAGGTCGGTGAGCTCGATCAGGCCGCCAAGCGGCTGGCGAAACTCGCGAGCGGGGCGCGCGATGAGCACCTGCGCGTGATCGCGCAGGTGCGCCTTGCGCGCGTGCAGCTGGCCCAGGGCCAGCACGATGCGGCGCTGAAGACGCTGGACGCCGCGCGCGCGCCCGCGGTCGATGCGCGCATCGCCGAGGTGCGGGGCGACGTGCTGCTCGCGAAGGGTGATCGCGCGGGTGCGCTGCGGGCCTACGAAGCCGCGCTCGCCGCGGCGCGCGCGACGCCGGACGTGCAGCTGGTCGACAGCGGTCTGCTGGAGCTCAAGATCGATGACCTGGCCGATGCGCGGCCGGTGAAGTGAGGCCCGCGATGCGCCGAGTGCTCCCCGTCCTGTGCGTGCTGCTGGCCCTGATGGCCTGCAACCGCGACTCCAAGAAGGTGGATCCACCCGCGGAGCTCGTGAAGTTCAAGCCAACGCTCGCGATCCAGCAGGTCTGGTCCGCGGGCACCGGTGGCGGCGACGACGAACTCCGGCTCGCGCTGGTGCCCGCAGTGCAGGACGGACGCGTCTTCACGGCCGGCGCCGACGGTGAGGTACAGGCGCTCGCGCTCGGCAACGGCAAGCGCATCTGGATCACGGACACGAAACTGCCGCTGTCGGCGGGTCCCGGTGCCGGCTTCGGTCTGGTCGCCGCGGGCTCCTCCGAAGGCGACGTCGTGGTGCTCGACGCCTCGAACGGTGCGCTGCGCTGGAAGGCGCGCGTCGGCGCGGAGGTCATGGCGCCGCCCGCCGTCGGCGAGGGACGCGTGATCGTGCACACCGTCGATGGCCGCATTCACGCGCTGCGCAGCACGGACGGCAAGGTGGCCTGGAACTACGAGCAGCCCTCGCCGCGGCTGACGCTGCGGGGTTCCTCGCCGCCCGTGGTCGCGGGCGAGAACGTCATCGTGGGCTTCGACAACGGCAAGGTCGTCGCGCTCGTTCTCGCGAGTGGCGACGTGCTGTGGGAGACGACGGTGAGCCCCGGCCGCGGCCGCAGCGAGCTCGAGCGGCTCGTGGACGTCGATGCCGCCGTGCAGGTCTCGGGCCACGACCTGTTCGTGGTCGGCTTCCAGGGCCGCGTCGCCATGATCGCGATGGAGAACGGGCAGGGCGCCTGGAGCCGCGAGCTGTCGAGCCATCGCGGCCTCGCGCTCGACGACGAGGCGCTGTACGTCACGCTGTCCGACGGCGTCATGGTGTCGCTGTCGCGGCGCGATGGAGCCGAGCGCTGGCGCACCGCGGCGCTGCAGCGGCGCGGCGTGTCGGCTCCCGCGGTGCTGGGTGACGCGGTCGTGGTCGCCGACTTCGAGGGCTACCTGCACTGGATGGATCGCGCCACGGGCAGGTTCGTGGCGCGCGAGAGGGCCGGCGGGCGCATCACCAACGGCCCGGTGGTCGCGGATGGCCTGCTGCTCGTGCAGCCCGACGATGGCGGTGTCCGGGCGTTCCGCGTGCGGCCGCCCAGGAAGCAGGGCTGAAGCGGCGCGACCGCGGCGGCCCGTCCCATGCTTCCCGTCGTCGCCCTGGTCGGCCGGCCCAACGTCGGCAAGTCGACGCTGTTCAACGTGCTGACGAACACGCGCGATGCGCTGGTCGCGGACGAGCCGGGGCTCACGCGCGACCGCAAGTACGGCTATGCGCGGGCCGACGGCCGGCGGTTCATCGTCATCGACACGGGTGGCCTCACGGAGTCGCCGCGCGGCATCGAGCAGCTCATGGCGGCGCAGACGCGCAAGGCCATCGAGGAGGCCGACCACGTGGTCTTCCTGGTCGATGCGCGCGATGGCCTCACGCCGACGGACCGCTTCGTGGCCGGCGTGCTGCGCACCGCCGGCAAGCCCGTGGTCGTCGCCGTGAACAAGTCCGAGGGACGCGACGAGGACCTCGCCGTCGTCGAGTTCCACGCGCTCGGTCTCGGCGAGCCCGTGGCGCTGGCGGCCGCGCACCGCGTCGGCATCGAGGCGCTCGTCGCGCGCACGCTCGGCGACCTGCCGGCGGAGGCAGAGGCCGGGGCGCCGGAGCTGACCGGCGAGGACGAGGGCATCCGAGTCTGTGTCGTCGGCCGCCCCAACGTCGGCAAGTCCACGCTGATCAACCGGCTGATCGGCGAGGAGCGCGTGGTCGCCTTCGACCAGCCCGGCACGACGCGCGACACCGTGTTCGTGCCCTTCGAGCGCGACGGCGAGCGCTACGTGCTGATCGACACGGCCGGCGTGCGCCGCCGTGCGCGCGTCGAGGAGGCCGTCGAGAAGTTCTCGGTCATCAAGACGCTGCAGGCCATCGATGCGGCGCACGTCGTGATCGGCGTCGTCGACGCGCACGACACCGTGGCCCTGCAGGATGCCTCGCTGCTGGGACTCGTCGCCGAGCGCGGCCGCGCGCTCGTGATCGCCGTGAACAAGTGGGACCACATCCCCATGGAGCAGCGCGACGAGATCCGCCGCCAGCTCGACCTCAGGCTCGATTTCCTCGATTTCGCGCGCGTGCACTTCATCTCGGCGCTGCACGGCAGCGGCGTGGGCGAGCTGCTCGGCTCGGTGAAGAAGGCGTTCCGCGCGGCCATGAAGGAGCTGCCGACGCCGGAACTCACGCGTGCACTCGAGGCGGCGATCGAACAGCATCAGCCGCCGCTGGTGCGCGGCCGGCGCGTGAAGCTGCGCTATGCGCACCAGGGTGGCCGCAATCCACCCGTGATCGTCGTGCACGGCACGCAGGCCGATCGTGCGCCGGAGGACTACCGGCGCTACCTCGTCAACCATTTCCGGCGCTGGTTCGATCTCGCGGGCACGCCGGTGCGCGTCGAGTTCCGCTCCGAGGACAACCCTTACGCGGGCCGGCGCAATCCACTCACGCCGCGGCAGCTGCGCAAGAAACAGCGCATGATCCGTCACCACCGGCGCTGAGACGCCGGCGCGCGGGCCTCACTGCAGCACGCACAGATCCGTCGGCATCGTGTGCAGGCACTCGGCGCGGCCCGGGCGCATCAGGTAGCTGCTCTCGATGTGGAACGGCGAGACCGAGTGCCCATAGTAGAGGTACTCGAAGTTGATGACCGTGCCTTCCTCGAGTTCCCAGTCCTTCAGGCGCCCGAAAGCCGGATAGCTCGACGGCAGCTCGATGATGTCGAGCCCGATCGAGTGGAAGAACACCAGCGTCTTCTTCGGCGTCGGCACGTCCATGGCATAGGCAATGCGGCTGATGGCTTTCCAGGCCTCGTGGGTCGTCATGCCGGCGCGCAGCTCCTTCTCCGCCTCGCGGTGCGCGGCCGCGATCGTGGCGCAGATGCGGCGGTACTCCGGCAATGGCTCGCCCACGTGCACGGTGCGTGACAGGTCGAAGGCGTAGTTCGAATACGTGCCCCAGCTCTCGAAGATGATGGTCTGGCCGTTGCGCACCTTCCACTGGTTGTCCGCGAACATGATGTCCGGGAAATAAGCACCGCCGTACTCGGCTCCGAACTGCAGGGCCTTCTGCGCCGACAGCACGTTGGCGCCATGCTCCTGCAGGTAGCGCCGGAAATGTCCCGCGACCTCGCGCCAGACCGTGCCGGGACGGATGAGCGGCATGATCTCGTTGAGCCCGGCCTCGTTGATGCGCGCGCCCTGGCGCAGCAAGTCGAGCTCCATGCCGGTCTTGACCTTGCGGATGTGCAGCCAGGCGTCGTGGGCATCCTCCACCCGGAGTCCACCGAGCTCGCGCCCCAGATGGCCGCCGAGCCGCAGGTCGTCGAAGCCCACGCGCGCGCGGTCGAGCCCGAGAGCGACGAGCGCCGCCTTCGTGCCCGCGACGATGTCGGGCTCCAGACCGCCGACCACTTTCTCGCCGAACAGCCGTTCGACATCATCCTGCAGCGGATCGAGGCGCACGGGCTCGGGCTCGTGTGCGACGTAGGAGGTGTTCAGGAATTCCACGACGCGCACCTGCGGAATCCAGGTCGGCGTCTCGAGCAGACCCGAGACCGAGAATTCGGGCACGACCAGCGTCGCGGGTTTCGCCGGATCTCGCGGGATCACGACCGCCGCCTGGGGCTCCTGGAAGCCCCACTCCGAGATGCGGGTCCAGAAGCCGGAGGCGTAGTAGACGTTGCGCGCTGCGGATGCAACCAGCGCATCGAGTCCGAGCCGGTCCATGGTCTGCAGTGCGCGTTCGTGGTTGAAGAGCATGGACGGTCTTCCTCCTGTCGCGGTTCGTTGCGCAGATGTGCGAGTAGACCACAATCGAACGGCACGCGGACACCCGCCGGCATCCGCGCGGGGTTGCGCACGCAGGGCCGTCGGTATCTACTGGCCGCATGATGATGCATGCCGGCCGTGCGACGGTTTACTCGCTGTTCCGCGAACAGGCGCGCTGGCGGCCCGGAGCACTCGCGCTCGAGTGCGCGGGCCGGCGCTGGTGCTATGGCGAACTCGCGGCCACGGTGGATGCCGTGGCCGCCGGCCTGCGCCGCCATGGCGTGCGGGCCGGTGACCGTATCGCGGTGCTTTCCGAGAACCGCGTCGAGTACACCCTGCTGCAGCTCGCGGCGGCGCGGATCGGCGCGATCGTGGCCTGCCTGAACTGGCGGCTCGCACCGGCTGAGCTGGAACACTGCGTGCGCCTCGCGGAGCCCAGGCTGCTGTTCACCTCGGCGCGGCATGCCGCGCTCGCGGCCGCGATCGACGCGGCAGGGGCGGCGGTCGTGCCGATCGACGACGGGCTGACCGCGCTCAGCGTCTTCGGTGCCGATGCGCAGCCGCCCCACGAGGATCCCGAGGCCGGGCTGCTGCTCATCTACACGAGTGGCACCACGGGCCTGCCGAAGGCCGCACTCATCAGCCAGCGGGCCGAGATCGCGCGCATGACCGTGCTGCGCATGGACATGAACATCGGGCCGGAGGACGCCTACCTCGCCTGGTCGCCCATGTTCCACATGGGCGGCACCGAGCACACGCTCGCGAGCCTGATGTTCGGTGCGAGCGTGATCATCACCGACGGGCTGGATCTCGACGCGATCGTCGAGGTCATCGGCCGCGTGAAGCTCGGCTGGCTGCTGCTGGTGCCCGCGACCATCGAGCCGATCCTCGCGAAGCTGCGGCAGGCGGGTACCGTGCCGGCCGGCGTCAAGGTCGTGGGCTGCATGGCCGATCTGGTGCCGGCAGACGTCATCGTGCAGATCACGCGCCTGCTGAACGCGCCGTTCCTGAACAGCTTCGGCTCGACCGAGACCGGGCTTCCGCCCGCGACCGGCCACCTGATCCCGGTCGGCGAGGCGCCGCGCGATCTGGCCAAGGGCCACAGCTCGCTGTGCGAATTCCGCATCGTCGATGCCGAGGGCCGCGAGGTGCCGGACGGCGAGACGGGCGAGGGCATCGTGCGGGGTCCCACGCTGTTCAGCGGCTACTGGAATGCCCCCGAAGTCAATGCGCGGGAGTTCCGCGGCGGCTGGTTCCACATGGGCGACCTGTTCCGGCGCACCGCGGGTGGCGGCTTCGAGTTCGTCGGGCGCTCGAAATACATGATCAAGTCGGGCGGCGAGAACATCTATCCGGCCGAGATCGAGCGCGTGCTGCTCGCGGATCCGCGCGTCGCCGATGCCGCCGTCGTGCGCCGGCGTGATACGCGCTGGGGGGAGATCCCCGTGGCCTTCGTCGCACGCAACGATGAACAGCTCACGGCAGCGGATGTCGAGGCGCTCTGCCGCCAGCATCTCGCGGGCTACAAGCGGCCGCGCGAGGTCCACTTCCTGCGCCTGCAGGACCTGCCGCGCAGCACCACCGGCAAGATCCTGCGGGAGCGGCTCGAGGAGATGCTGGAGGCCGGGCTTCGCTGAGCCTCGGGCGGCGGCGCATTCCTCACGCCATGCCGATCAGCGTTTCGAAGACCATGACCGGAAAATAGCCGAAGCCGCGCCTGCCGTTCACCGTGATGGCGACCGGCTGCTCGCGATGCCCGGCGCCGATCACTGCGCCCTCGGCATCGCGCACGATCTCGGGATGCGACAGGTCATAGACGTCGTATTCCGGCGGTGGGTTGCCGCGCTGCGCGCCGAGCCCGCGGCCGTCGCGGTAGCCGCGGTCATAGCCCGTGCCGCGATAGGCCCAGGCGCGCACCAGCGGCTCGGCTTCGATGTCCAGTCGCGAATCGTCCGAGAGCGTCACGCGGTAACGCAGCCACTCGAGCGAACGGGTTCCTTCGAAGAAACGGATTTCGTGCTCGAGGTTGACGACCTTGAGGTCGGCCTTGCCGCTGCCCGGCAGATGGAGCAGCTCGCCATCGAGCCGCATTCGGCGGCCCCGGGTATCCTCCTGCTGCTGGAACTGGCAGGAATAATCCTCGCCCGTGAAGCAGGCCCACAGCCACAGACGCAGCTGGTCGGCCGCCTGCGACGGGGCCTGCAGCGCGTGATCCCCGCGCTGCGGTTCGAAGCCCCCGACGCCGGGACGGACACCCCAGCTGTGATCCCGCACCCCCCACCAGTCCAGGACGGCATGGCGTTCGCCGTCGACCATGATCCAGCCATCCACGCGCCCCGCCTGATCGTAGCGCGTGGAGTCCTGCGTGATCATGCCGCCGATGACGTCCAGATGGTGATCCTCGACGTGCAGCGCATGGTGGCTGCGCCAGTCGAGCGCACAGGCGAGCCCGTGAGGGTTCTCGTCGACGGTGAGGCGCAGGTGGCGGAACGGCTCGACGACCTCGATCGAGAGCGGCGCGACGGTGGTTTCGATCTGCGGTCGCCAGACCCGCGAGACACGCAGATTGTGCTGTCGCCTCGCGTGCTGCACGCTCAGGAAGCCATCGAGCACGTTCACATTGCGATAGGCGCCCATCCCCAGGATGAACGCGAGCTTCCCCTCCGGGTGCGCACCGGCGAACCAGTGGCGGTCGAAGAAGCGATGGTCCGACACCGTCGTCTGCGTCAGCGGTCGGCCGACCTGGTGGATGAGCTGTTCGTCGGCGGGGATCAGCATGGCGGGCTCCTCAGTGTCGATGCAGGTAGACTACCGTGTCCGTGGTGCACGCGGTCGGGGGCGATCATCGCGGCAAGAGCACATCTGCACGATGCCGCGTGGGAATGGCGACATCCACATTTCCCGAGGTGATGGTACCGGACGTGCCCGCATGGCGCCGAGGGTGGGGAGACCATGGCTTCGAACGACAGCATCGCGGGAGCCGCGGCGCCGGAGGGCATCGATGCGGCCTTCATGCAGCGCTATCTGCGCGAACGCCTCGGGCTGCCGCTGCAGGTGCTGGAGGTCCGGCCGTTTCCGCGTGGCGTCTCGCGCGAGACGTGGATGATCGATTGCGTCGATGCACGGGGTGAACGCCAGGATCTCGCGCTGCGTCGGGACATGCCGAGCGGCAGTATCTGCCTCGCGTCGCTGCGCTTCGAATACGAGGTCTACTCCCGCCTCGCGAATACGACCGTTCCGGTCGCGGCCACGCTCGCCTGGGAGGACGATCCCCACTGGTCGCCGCAGGGCCGGCCGTTCTTCCTGCGGCGCGCCGTGGCCGGCAGCTGGGAGATTCCGCACCTTCACGATCCGGACCCCCGCTACGACGCGCTGCGCATCGCGGCCGGACGCGAGCACATCCGCGCGCTGGCGCACCTGCACACGCTCGACTGGCGCGCTCTGGGTTTCGGCGGTTTCATGCGCGTACCCGCCACGGCTGCCGACTGCGCGCTCACCGTGATCGAGGATGTGCTCGCGGACATCCGCTCGGTGCAGACGCAGCCGCTGCCGCTCGTCACCGAGGCCGCGGAGTGGCTGCGTGACCACCGGCCCCGGAAGGTCGCGGCCATCGTGCTGCTGAAAGGAACCAACGGCTATGGTGAGGAAGTCTTCCGCGACGGACGCCTGGTGGCCATGTCCGACTGGGAACTCGCACGCATCGGGGATCCCGCCTATGACTGGGCCCAGATCCAGGACTTCGTGCGCGACGTGGTCGTGGATGGCCGTCTCGTCTGGGGGCTTGGGCCCGCGCTCGACCATTACCGCGCGCTGACGGGTTACGAGGTGGATCCGGCCTCGATCGACTATTACCGCAGGCTCTACGGCCTGTATCTCGTGCTGGCGGGTGAAAGCGCGGCCGCCAAGCTCGCGCAGGGCGATCGCAACTGCCGGGTCGCGTGGCTCGCGGCGGAGCTGCTGCACCGGGGCCTGTGCGCGCTGGGCATGGCCGTCGGCATCGGTCGCGCGGCAGAGGCGGTGCCCGGTCAGCTGGGCGTGCAGTGAGCGCTGAACATCGCAACCGGGAGTCTCATGGAAAACGAACTGCTGCTGCGCTGTGTCCGCCACGCGCTCGCGAGCATCCCACCCGGGAGCGTGCCGGACGGTGATGCGCGCGCGCACCTCGCGATCGCCGCGCAACTGGTGAATCTGCTGCTGGCACGCCAGCAGCTCGCACCGCTGCTCGAGGAACAGCGCGAGCAGCGACTGCGCGAGCTGCTCGGTTCGACGGCGGACAGCGCTGATACGGTGGCACAGGCGTCGGGGCTGCTGTCGCGCATGGTGGCGTCGGGCGGCCATGACCCGCGGCTCCGCGACCTGGTTGCGACGCTGGTGCAGGGCATCCAGGCGGTGCAGGAGCGGACCGACGAGTTGATGGCCCCCGGGCAGCGTGGTGCGGCGGCGCTGACGCACCCGCCCGGTGAAGCCGCCGTGG
>CAYWMY010000022.1:0-16706 GCA_964459405.1 uncultured Steroidobacteraceae bacterium
GGCCGGATCCAGGGTTCTGAGGCTGTTGTTGAGCGTCAGGCCGCGAATGGTGAAATTCGCGAAGCCGGGGAATGCCGCGGAAGTCTCGAGCTGGACGTTTGGAGCGAGCCGGGCGACCTCGCGCAGATCGATGTACTGGCCCCGCTCCAGGGCTTCCATGCTGATCGCGGTCGCTGCGATCGGAGCACGCTGCAGCACCTCGGCGCCCACCTTTCGAGAAGTGATCACGACTTCGTCGAGCGCGGTGATCGCTCCCGGCGCGCTCTGCGCATTCGCCTGCACGCTCGCCGCGACGGCCAACGAAGGAAACAACGCCCAGCGCAGGGCGCAGCGCAACTTGCTCATGAGTGTCCCCCCAACGTGATTGACTGAATGTTCTACGCCAAGCCGAGAACCGCAGGCCTGTGTTTTATTGACCCCGGTATCCACCTCCCCCATATGCGTATACATGTTGACACATCTTCTCCGGCAGATTCCAGTCCTTCCTGCGGACGGGGTCCAGCCCTGCGCGTACGTCGCGTGAGCGCAACAGGCACGAGCACAGCGCGAGCTTCTATGATCGGGCGGAGGCGTGGGGGCGGCGCGCATCTGCGTGAAAGACCTGCAGGGAGAGGCACGGAGACGCACCGCTGCCCGGGGTCTCGATGGCGTGCCCCTGACGTGGCACGTTCGTTGCCCTGATCCACCAGGGGCACAAGGCCATGCGCTGCGTGCGGCGGCACAGCAAGACCGCAACGTGATCCTGCCCCCGACCACGAGCAGGCCGAATGGCCACCTGCTGCATCAGTTGCTGCACTCCACCAGCAGACGCACCGCATGCACCCATGCCGGTCAGACGCGGACGGCCGAGGGGGCCACGCTCGGGATGCGTACCTTGAGTTTCATCACCGGAGGGCATGTCTTCGCGCTGCGGGGGCATGGCGCTTCAGGCAACAGTCCTCGCACCACGCTGGCGGCGCGGACGCGAGATCGCTGGCGAAGCGCGCCGGCGGCTCCGGCGCCGCAGCCGACGCCACAGACGACCCGATCACCACTGCGACAGCAGCAGGCGCGCCGTCAAATCGGCGTTTCCTTCGCAGCGTTGCGGCCGGCGATGAAGCCGAAGGTCACGGCGAGACCGATCGTGCCACCCGCGCCGTAATAGGCGGCGCGCGAGGGGCTGGCGATGCAGTTGCCCGCACCATAGAGACCTGGAATCGGCTTGTCACCGCGCCCGAGGACCTGCGCCTTCTCATTGATGACGGGGCCGCCGTTGGTGTCCAGCGAACCGGCCGCGAGGATGTAGGCGTAATACGGCCCCTTGTCCGTGAACGGATGCATGGTGATGTTCGGATGCGGATTGACGGGCTGCTCCGTTCCCTTTCGCATCGCCGAGAACAGCAGGTGCCACTCCCGGTCGTAGAGGTGCAGGCCGCGGTCGAATTCCGGATCCCTGCCTTCCTTCGCACAGGTGTTGAAGCGGCCGACGGCGGCTTTCGTGTTGGCTGCGAACTCGGGTGCCAGCACGACGCCGCCGGACTTGCTGCGCAGCGACTGCAGGCGCGTGCTCAGAGCCGCGAACAGTGCATCCCAGTCCTGGCCCTCGATCAGATACGGCTGCTCACGCTTGTCGAGCGGGAACGGGAAATCGCCGCCGAAGGCATCCAGCGAGCGTGAATCGAACAGCATGAACAGCAGCTGGTTCGGGTATTCCTCGCGTGTCGGGTCATAGGTGAAATGCACCATCGTACGGTCGTTGTAGTCGCGCTTCTCGTTGACCACGCGCTGGCCATACTTGTTGACCACGATCATTGAGTCGCCGGGCAGAACGAAGACGCCCGCGGCCACGGCACGGCTTTCGAGCGCCTGCTCGAACAGCACCGGTGTGCGCCAGGCGGTGTGCAGGCTGCCCATCGTGGCGCCGACTTCCTGCGCGATCTCGATGAAGTCGCCCGTTGAACCCGGCGTGGAACAGGAACCGTACAGCGCGACCTGATGGCGATCGCACAGCTCGACGTTGTGCGAAAAGCCGCCGGTACCGAACACCACCCCGCGGCGTGCGCGGATACGGATCGTCCTGCCGTTGTTGTCGGCCTCGGCGCCGATGACGCGGCCATTGTCCATGACGAGGCGCGTCACGCGCGTCTCGGTCAGCACCGGCACGTGTCTTGCGCGTAGCCACGCCACCATGCGGGTCACCATGCTTCCGCCTCCACGCCGCGAGCCGGAACCCTCGGCGGGTTCCATCGCGCGGCCGGTCGGTACTTTGTTCTCGGGCAGGTGATCGGCATAGTCCGGTGCCGGCCTGTCGACCTGGAACAGGCGGAACTGCTTGAACCGGCAGGCATCCAGTTCCTGCAGGCGGTCGATGACGGCCGAGCCGTTGTCGTAGAAGGCTTCGATGAGCCTGTAGTTGGCTTCCGTCAGGCCCAGCGTCGGACTCTCTGCGTCATACACCTGCGGATAGGCATAGCGTGCCAGGTAACGCAGGCAGTCTTCCCTGCGGTCTTCGATGCCCTGCTGGCGCAGCACGAAATGATTCGGGATCCAGGTGACACCGCTGGACTTGCTGGTCGTGCCGCCCAGGAGCGGCATCTTCTCGACCAGCATCGCGCGGGCGCCACCGTCGATCGCGGCCACGGCCGCCGAGCACGCGGCCGCGCCGCTGCCCACACACAACACATCGGTTTCGTGGCCCCACTGCGGGGCAGGCTGCGCCGAGGCGGATCGGCCCATTGCCGTGGCGGCCACGGCGGCGCCTGCGCCCGCGAGCAGGCTCCTTCGGTTCAGGCCGGTCTGCTTCCGCTTGGTCATTGTGGTACTCCTCTCGAGGGTTCGAGCGCAACGCACTGCCGGGCAGATGGCCGGGCGATGCAGACAGCGCTACCGTGCGGCGCTGTGGTGAAGGACAATCTCCGCATCGGTGTCTGGGGTTCACGAGCGATGGGCTGCGAAACGGATCTCCGCGGTGTGATGCCTTGCCGATCCGGCCGCGAGCACCTCACACCCCGCTGCGAGTCACACGGCCGGTCTGTACCGGCCCCGATCCGGGCCGTCCGGTCGCGAGAGCAGAAGGCGTGGTGCGGCTGCCATGTCCGCCAGCAGCGATCACTGCGCGATCCCGCCGATGATCCTCATCGGCTCCCGATCGCTGCTGCCCGGGTCACATGACTGGGCCAGGTCAGTGCAGGCATCGTGGAGCCGCCTCGGCTGCTGATCCCGATCTCGCGCCAAATCCGTTGATATGTGAACATATTGCTGGATATTCTGTCCAGCCGTCCGCGCGGCTCCAGCGGTTCGGGCGGCGCACGGAGGCCGGCCCGACACCGGGGCCTGGGGTTGCCAGGCGGGAGCGCGAGGATGCGCGCGTTGCGGCCTGAACATTGGAGTTGCGTGTCCCGCCGGACAACGGGTACGTTCATTCAAAAGGGGGGCGATGCCATGATGCGCAGAACAGTATTTTCCCTGTGTGTTCTTCTCTCGATTTCGACATCCGGCTTTGCGCGGTCGGGGGATTCGAACAGGCTGACGGTCGAAGTGGTGCAGAACGCCTTTCAACTGCTCACGAGCCCCGCTACGGCGGCGCGGTTCTTCGAAGAGCACGTCGCCGAAGACGTCGTCTGGACGGTCATGGGCACGAACTATCTGGCGGGCACGACACGGGGCAAAGCCAGATTCGTTTCCGAGGACGTCGTCAGGCTCAGGGAGTTCCTTGCCAGCGATATCGCGATGGTCGTTGACCACATCCATGTTGCGGACAACGACACGGCGATCGTGGAGATGAGGTCGACCGCCAGACTCAAGAGTGGCGCGCCCTATAACATGACCTACATCTGGGTCGTCGGATTCTCGAAGGACCACCGCAGGATCGATTGGGTCAGGGCCTATGTCGACACCGAAGTGCTCAATCGCGTGTTTCGGGAGAACGAGCGGCGGCCCAATGTTTTCGTGACGTCGGAGATCGAGCCGACCGCCGGCAGCTGGGAGGAGGTCGGCAGTGTCCTCAACGGCCTCAAGAAGCACAGTCAAGTCGCGGAGGCGGGACTGGAGCGGTTTCAGATACTCGCGGACAGCCAGGCCAAACGGTACAGGCTGATCGCGGAGTTTGCGAACGATTACACCGCGGCCAGGTTCCTCGACTCGACGTACTGGAAGAATGCGGTCACGCATCTGGGTCGGCTGGCCGGAAAGGAAATGGTCGTATCGCGGTATTCCGAGGCCGAGGTCGAGCGGTCACCCGATCCAAAGCCGGCGAGTGGTTCGTAACGACCGCACGTCATACGACACGCATGCGGTCCGGCCGGTGCAGCTCGTCCGGGCCGTGGCGGGGCGGTGTGGCCTTGCTTCGTTTCCGGGGCGTCGGATGCTGCGGGCTCCCGTAATCCCGGCCGGTCCCGCAGCCGTGTTGCCAGGAGTGAAGGATGACGCAGCAGCGCAATCGCCAGTTCAAGCTCGTTTCCCGGCCGGTCGGCATGGTGAAGGCGGATGATTTCGAGTTGACCGCCGGTCCCGTGCCGCAGCCTGGCGCCGGGGATGTGCTGGTGCGGGTGCTGTACGTCTCGCTGGATCCAGCCATGCGCGGCTGGATGAACGAGGGCCGGTCGTATATCCGGCCCGTGAGACTGGGCGAGGTGATGAGGGCGACCGGTCTCGGTCGCGTGATCGCGAGCAACGATCCGGGCTTCCAGGCCGACGACATCATCACGGGTTTCACCGGAGTGCAGGAATACGCTGCGCTGCCCGCGAGGCATGTGACCAGAGTGACTCCGCGCCTCGATCTGCCGCGTTACCTCGGGGTGCTCGGCGCAAGCGGCATGACGGCGTACTTCGGGCTGCTCGACATCGGGCGGCCCCGACCCGGCGAGACCGTCGTCGTTTCCGCCGCGGCCGGCGCGGTGGGGAGCGTCGTCGGTCAGATCGCCAGGATCAAGGGCTGCCGGGTGGTCGGCGTGGCGGGCGGCGCGGACAAGTGCCGTGCGGTGACCGGGGAGTTCGGCTTCGACGCGGCCATCGACTACAAGACCGAAGACGTGCGCAGAAAGCTTCGCGAGCATTGCCCGAACGGCATCGATGTCTATTTCGACAACGTCGGTGGCCCGATCCTCGAGGCGGCGCTCGCCAACCTGGCCCGCAACGCGCGGGTCGTGCTGTGTGGTGCGATCGCCCAATACAACACCACGCCGGCTGAGATCACCGGCCCGCGGAACTACATGTCGCTGCTCGTGAACCGTGCACGCATGGAGGGCTTCCTGGTCTACGATTATGCGGCGCGGTTCGGCGAGGCGATGGATGAAATGACCGGCTGGCTTGCTGCGGGCAGGCTCAAGGCACGCGAAGACGTCGTCTCGGGGATCGAGAATTTCCCCGAGGCGCTGCTCCGGCTCTTTCGTGGCGAGAACCTGGGCAAGCTCGTGCTGAAACTGGCCTGAAACGCAGTTGCGCGCCGCCGCTCAGGCGATGGCCGATGTGGATCGCGCCATCTCGCGCAGCACGAATTTCTGGATCTTGCCGGTCGAAGTCTTCGGCAGCACGCAGAAGGCGACGAACCTGGGCGCTTTGTAGTGCGCCAGGTGGTCGCGGCAGTAAGCGATGATGTCCTCACCGGTCACGCTCGCACCCGGCCTGAGCTCGATATACGCGGCAGGCACCTCGCCCCACTTCTGGTCGGGCCTCGCGACCACCGCGGCGGCCAGCACAGCCGGGTGACGGTAGAGGACCTCTTCCACCTCGAGGGAGGAGATGTTCTCGCCACCCGAGATGATCACGTCCTTGGAGCGGTCCTTGATCTTCACGTAGCCGTCCGGATGCAGGACTCCCAGGTCCCCGGTGTGAAACCAGCCGCCGTCGAAGGCTTCCGCGGTGGCCTGCTCGTTCTTCAGGTAGCCTTTCATAACGATGTTGCCGCGAAACATGACCTCGCCCATGGTCTTCCCGTCGGCGGGTACCGGTCGCATCGTCGCCGGATCGAGAACCGTGATTGCTTCCTGCATGGGGTAGCTCACGCCCTGGCGGCCGTTGAGTTCGGCGCGGCGGTCGATCGGGAGTTCTCTCCACTCCGGGTGCCTGGCACACACCGCGGCCGGGCCGTAGGTCTCGGTCAGGCCATAGACGTGCGTGAGATCGAAGCCGATGCGCTCGGCACCCTCGAGGATCGCCGTCGGTGGCGCCGCACCTGCGACCAGACCGGACACGGTGTGGGTGATCCCGGTACGCAGGGTGTCCGGGGCGTTGATCAGCATGCCGTAGACGATGGGCGCGCCGCACATGTGGCTGACCTGGTGGCGGCGGATGAGCTCGAATATCTGTGCCGCATCGACCTTGCGCAGGCAGACGTTGACCCCCGCGTTGGCGGCCATGGTCCACGGGAAACACCAGCCATTGCAGTGGAACATCGGCAGCGTCCACAGGTAGACGGAGTGCTGCGGCATTCCCCAGCTGAGGATGTTGGAGGCGGCATTGAGGTAGGCGCCGCGGTGGTGATAGACGACGCCCTTCGGGTTGCCGGTGGTGCCGGAGGTGTAGTTCAGCGCGATCGCGTCCCACTCGTCGGCGGGTAGCTGCCAGGCGAACCCGGGGTCTCCGCCAGCGAGGAAATCCTCGTAGTCGATCGTGCCGACGCGGTCCTGGCCCGGGAATTCCGCGTCGAGGGCGTCGATCACCAGCGGCTGGTCGCTGCCCAGCAGTTCCAGCGCGGCCCGGACCACACCGGCGAACTCCGGGTCGGTGATCAGCACCCTGGCCTCGCCATGCCGCAGTATGAAGGCGATGGTCTCGGCATCCAGGCGCGTGTTGATCGTGTTGAGCACAGCGCCGGTCATCGGTACACCGAAGTGCGCTTCGAACATCGGTGGCACGTTGGGCAGCATTGCGGCGACCGTGTCATTACGGCCGATGCCACGGGCTGCAAGCGCGCTGGCCAGGCGCCGGCAGCGCACGTAGGTTTCGCCCCACGTGCAGCTGCGCGCGCCATGGATCACGGCGGTGCGCATCGGGTAGATCCGCGCGGTGCGCTCGAGGAAGCTGAGCGGCGACAGCGGCACATGGTTGGCGGGATTCCTGTCGAGGCCCCGTTGGCAGGCGGTTGTCGACATTCTCTTTCTCTCCTCGAATCACGATGTTGAGATCGGCCTGCGGCGGCCTCGTGTCACGGTGGCGTTCCCCGGATCGCAATCCGCACTGTACTTGAGCCCCGGGTCCAATGGCGCGTCGACGACCGGAGCATGCGCGATTCGTCCAGGCGGGAGCGGGAGCATGAGGACCAGGGGGTGGGGCCCGATCGCGGGCATGGCTGGCAGCCGCATCGCATCGGTCATTCCAGGATCTTCGAGCAGATCTCGAAGATATCGCCCGTCATCTCCGACTCGCACGCGCAGGGATGCACGGTGTTCACGCGCCCGCGGGAGTCCGGCGTCGCGAACGCGACGGCGGCGACGCGCGAGCGCATCGTCGCCGCCTTGCGGGCGCAACCAGCCGCAGTTCATGCAGCCCGGTCGGCTGCGCCGCAGGAGATGTTGATCACGGACGCGCCGCCACGCGTTCCGCGCGAGATCCTACTTGCGCTGGAACATCGAGAACATCTCCGCGAGGTTCTCCTGGACCCGCTTGCTCACGACGTCAAAGGCCCGCGCCTGCACCTGCTGTCCAGCCGCGGTGCACTCGCGCACGTTGTCGATGGCCTGTTGCAGAGCCTTCTGTGCCAGCTCGGACTGCTTCGCGGCAGTCGCCATGACGTTGCCGCCGGACATCGCCTCCTGCGTGGTCTTCTGGATCTCCTCCAGCGACCGGCGCAGGATGTCCGCCTGTTTCTGCGCGAGCGTCTGCATGCCCTCGAAGGCGATGCGGTTGGCTTCGGTCAGCGCTTCGATGTCCTTGCGTCGCACATCGAGCAGCTTCTGCAGGTCCATGCCGGGCAGCATCGCCGGCACGTTGAACTGTTCGAGCGACTTCAGCATGTCCGTGAAGGGATTCGGGGGTGTGGCCATGTCGATGCTCCGTGGTTGAACCGGTACCGGAGAGCGAGGCGGGCGCCTCGCCGCTCTTCCTTGCGCAGCCATCGAGACGATACCACCGGTCGCACCGGCAGATGCGGCGCGATCAGCGGGTGGACACCGGCATGTGGCGGTGCAAGAACTCGAACACGCCACGGTTGAAGGCATCGTTGCGGTCGCCGGCCACCATGTGGCCCGCACCGGCGACGTTGAAGACCTCAACATGTGGAATGCGCCGCCTGAGGTCCGCGACGCCCTCGTCCGTGACGATGTCGCTCTCGAGGCCGCGCACCAGCAGCGTCGGGATGCGCACGTGATCGGCCGCCCGCATGAGTTCCGCGACTGGCAGCGGCGGTTCGACGCCATCCGGCCCGGTGATCAGTCGTGGGTCCCAGTGCCAGTGCAGACGTCCGTCGGCGCGCCTGCGCAGGTTCTTCAAGAGGCCCGAGTGGTCCTTCGGCGGCGGACGATGCGGGTTGTAGGCGCGCACCGCCTCGGCGGCCTCTTCGACGGTCGCGAATCCGTCGCGGTGGCTCGTCATGAACGCGCGGATCTTCGCCGAGCCCTCGGGGTCCATGCGCGGCACGATGTCGACGAGCACCAGAGCCGAGGCGGGTGGGTCCACGCGTGTACCGGCGAACATCAGGCCGGTGGCGCCCCCCATCGAGGCGCCGACCAGCGCCGGCTTTGCGGACAGCGTGGCGATGATGCGCTCGAGATCACGCGACTGTGTACTGAAGCCGTAATCGCCGTCCGCAGCCCAGTCGCTGTCGCCGTGGCCGCGCGCGTCGAGGTTGATGACGTAGTAGCCGCGCCGCACGAGCTCGCGCATGGCGCCACCCCAGGAATGGCGCGTCTGTCCGCCACCGTGCATCAGGATCACGGGTGGCGACGACGGATCGCCGCCGACATCGGCTACGAGCTGCACGCCGCCGTCGCCACTGTAGCGGCGTAGCTGGAATTCTGATTCGTCCATTGACAGCGTAGCCCCCGCGTGCGCGACACGCGCCTTCCCATGGTACGGGCACCGGCTGGCATGACGCCAGCCGGACGTCAGCCGGTCATCAGCCGGTGGCGGCGAGCGCACCACCGATGAACCGCGACCAGTAGCGCAGCGTCGTGGGCCACGGCGCCATGGACAGCCGAGCGAGGTCGGCGTTCGACAGGTGCGTGCCGAATGCTCGCGAATCCGGGCGCGCCAGCAGGCGCGCCGGCAGTTCGACGAGGAAGCGCTGCAGGCCAGCCTTGATCAGCGGCGCATCCGCATCGATGTTCGCACCGAGATCGTGGATCACCCCGGACAGCGCGAGCCAGGTCTTGCGGAACACCGAGAGCTGCTCACCGAAGCCCGTGGCACCCGCCAGCGCGAGTTCATCGAGCAGCCGCACCAGCCACGCGAAGCAGACGGGCCGGCCCGCGGCGACGAGACGATCGAGCGCGCGTTCGATGATACCGGCCAGCACGGGGTCGTCCGCGCCGCGCATGCCGAGGCCCGTGAGCGCGTCCTTGATCTGCCGGGTATCCAGCGTGAGCCCGCCGATGGCGATGGCGATGAGCGCCTCACGATCGGACTTCGACAGGACGGCCGTCAGGCTCCAGTCGATGATCGCGAGGCGGCCATCCTCGGTGAGCAGCAGGTTGCCGCCGTGCAGGTCGCCGTGGAACATCGCCTGCTCGTCGCGCGTCCAGAAGGGCTTCGCGACCAGCGCGCCCAGCATTCGCGTACCCAGCGCCTCGCGCGCGGCCGCGCTCAAGACCACGTCGCTGACCTTGGTGCCGGCCACGCGTTCCATGGCGGTGATGCGCGGTGTGCACCAGGGCAGCAGCCGCGGCACGAACACGCCGGCGTCGTCGCGGTAGAAGGCATCCGCGCGGCGCATGTTGGCCTGTTCCACGTCGAGGCGGACTTCCATTTCGAGCAGCCGCCGCACACCCGTCAGGGTGCCGCGGTAATCGAGCGCTGGCAGCCCCAGCTCGGCGCCACGCCGCTCCACGAATTCGGCCAGTTCCGGCAGCAGCGCGAGTTCGGCGGCCAGCCGCTCCTCGATGCCGGGTTTCAGGACCTTGAAGACGCCGTCGTGGCTGCGGCCGCCATCGCGCCAGGTGAACGGCAGGATGACCGCGACGCTGCCCTCGGCAAGGGCCGCGTCGGCCAGCGTGAATCGTGTGTCGTCGCCCAGCTCCTCGCGGATACACGCCGCGATCGTCGCCGCCGGCAGCGACGGAGGCATCGACTCCAGCACCTGCAGCTGGCGGCGCAGCTCCGGATGCAGCTCCTGCCGTCGCGCCAGCACCTGCCCGAGCTTGTGCAGCATCGGGCAGCGCGCCAGCAGAGCCATCATGCGTTCAGCGGCTGGTGCATCGGGCGGCAGCGCGAGCTGGTGACTGATGATCTCGGTCAGCCGTTCCGGCGGCAGATGCTGCAGGAAGAAGCTCATGGCCTCGACGATGAGCCCCCGCCACGCGGCGAGCGGCGCGGGCACCAGTTCCTCGAGGCCGAGCGACGCTAGCAGCTCCGCATCGAGCAGGACCGCCGGGTCGAATGATGACTGCGTGTCGTTGCGTGTGATGTGCATCGGCGTGGAAGACTCCAGTCATGCTCCGCGGTTGCGGCGGGCCGAACGTTACGGCGCGCCGACCGTCAAGTGGCCCCTTCCTCTCGCAAGCGGCCAATCGAATGTCACGATGCCGCAGTCCGCGACCGGTGCCAATCGCCGGAAACGCGTATCTGCGGGGCGCCGGTTGCGGTGACGTAAGATATTGATCATGAACGACAATAAAGGCGGTCGTGCGGCCCTCTCGAGCCGAGTGACCTGCGCCGGCCGCTGAACGTCGCCGTCCGGCAGGTGATCTTCCGGGTGTGGGCTGTCGTTTGCGCCGCGCTCAATCGGCCTGCGCGACAGCGTCTGCCGGCGTGCGGCCCGCTGCGGGCGCCGGCTGTGCCTCCAGCGCCACGACCCCGTCGACGAAGTACCCGGTTTCGCCGAAACAGTTCGTCGGTACGCCGACGTGCTCGGTGTAGTGCAGCTGCACCTTCGCGCCGGCGAGCGTGCGCAGTTCATCGGCTACACGCCGGTCCCGCACCGTGAAATTCCAGATCTGCGGCGCCACGCCCGCGACGATGTACTGTGCGAGTTCGCCCTCGTAGGTCTTGCAGAGCCAGCCCTTGCGCGAGAACTTCTGAAGGATGCCCGCACGCTCGCCTTCGGAGTACGACCAGCTCAGCGTGAACCAGGTCCAGGCGAACGGCAGCAGGATCACGAACAGCAGGATGACCAGGAGCAGGCGGCTCGCGCCCCGGATGTGACGTGAATTCATGGGTCACCGGTCGGAAACTCGCTGCGGAGGGTACCGCATCCTGACGCCGCCGACGCGGCTCCGTGGGTGATGGCGGGCCGCAGGCTCGCCGGACCGGGGCTGCCAGGAGGCCCGCGGTGCTGCTGCTTCGCCAGTCGCGGCGGCGCGGTGCCGCTCCGTCACGGCGCGTGATAGGGTCTCGCGGTATGCCCACTCGAAGCCACGGGTGGTGACGGGAGATCGACATGAGCAGCAGGAAAGGGGCGGCCGCGAGTACGGGGTCGCCCGATGTGAGGGTGCCGGGCATCCTGATCTGTGGGACGCCTACCAGAGGTTCGGCGAGCAGGTCACGGCCGCGGGCCCGCTGGATGCGCGAACGCAGCGGCTCGTGCACCTCGCATTCGCCATAGCGACCGGATCGGAAGGTGCCACGCACTCGCATGCGCGCCGCGCACTCGATGCGGGACTGATCGCCGCGGAACTCGAGCACGTGGCCCTGCTGGCGGCCACGACGATCGGCTGGCCGCAGGCCGTGAAGGGATACACCTGGGTGCACGATGTGACCGGCCTGCACCGCGAGTAAGGCTGTCCGGTCTGCACGCCTTGCGCGACTGCGCCGTCCAGCAGCATCGTCGATGTGCGCACGCAGACGTTGCGTGAGTGCGTGCGCGTGAGCTTTGCCGGTACGGCGGGGCTTGGACAGTGACACCGCCGCTCTGGTAGCGTGGCCGCTCCCGAGCGACTGGGCGGTCGGTTCCATCGGCGCGTCGGCACGTGTCGGCACCGGCGAGCCCTCCGCGGACCGTGGATTGGGAGTCTTGGGGATGCGCATCAGGCGGTTGTTGTCGTGGATCGTCGCCGCGATGTCCGTAGCGGTCGTTCCCGTACTGGCGAACGCGGCAGCGGGTACGCCTGCCGATGCAGAGAAGACCGGGCCCGTGCGCGTGTTCGCGCTGCTCAAACGGCACCCCGACCTCGATGCTGCCGCTTTCTCGCGGCACTGGCGCACGCGGCATGCCGAGGCGTCGCTGAAGCTCACGAAATACTTCGACCGCTACGTGCAGAACCATCTTGCAGCCGAGCCTTATCCGGGCTTCGGGCGTGCCTTCGACGGCGGTGCCGAGCTCTGGTATCCGAACCTGCAGCGTTCCATCGATCTCGGGAACAGCGAGGAATACCGCTCCGACGCATACCACGACAACTTCAGGTTCCAGGATGTCGCGGCCATGCGGCTGCTGAATACGCAGATCGTGCAGACCTCAGCCGGACTCGAGCGTCCAGCGCCGCCAGGCGCCGTCAAGGCGATCGTGTTCTGGAAGCGCCGGGCCGGCGTGCCGGCCGCGAAGTTCCGCGAGCGCTTCGTCGCAGCGGCCGCACCGTTGCTGCTGCCGCAAGGACACTACTCCGGGTTTGAGCGCGGCCTGGCGCGGTCCTTCGACGCGGACGAGTCGGCGTACGACGCCTTCGAACAGCTGTGGTGGCCGAGCGATGCGGCGTACCGCAGGGACCTCGCGGGGCTCGATGCGGCGCACTTCGCGGGCAGCGATCTCGTCGACGCCGGGGCCAGCATGGCGCTCCGCGTCGAGGAACTCTACTGGTACTGGCCACCGCGGATCACAGTGGCCACTTCCACCGCCGTACTGGCTGCGGCGGCGATGCCGGGTTCAGCGGCGGGTGCCGCACCGACAACGACATCAGCATCATCACCGAGCGCAGGATCGGCATCGGCACCGGCAACAGTGCCGGCACCGGCATCGGTACAGGCGTCTGCGCCCCTGCCAGCGGCGCCAGCTGCCGCACCAGCGTCACCATCACCAACAGGACCGGCTTCTTCGCCGCCGACCACCGGCGATGCCGGCAACATCACCGTCAACGAATTCGACATCAACGATCCCGCGACCGGCGGCCGCGGCGGCGAGCTGTACGTGAGCCAGTGCGGCGCCTGCCACGATCGTGGCCTCGAGCGCGCACCACAGCGCGCGGTGCTCGCCGTAATGTCACCGCAGGCCGTTTACCAGGTGCTCACGAAAGGCACCATGGCCACACAGGCCGCGGGCCTCAGCGACGCCGACAAACTCGCACTCGCCGAATTCATCACCAAGCGCAGGATGTCCTCGGTCGTCGACGAGCCCGAGCCGCCGGCATGCACGGGCCGGGCTGCGCAATTCGATTTCGCTGCACCACCGGTTTTTTCGGGCTGGGGGCTCACACCCGACAACAGTCGCTCCATTCCAACGGCCGTCGCGGGACTCGGGCGTGCGGACGTCGCCAGGCTGCGCCTGCGCTGGGCGGTGAGCTTTCCGAACGCGATCCGCATGCGCGGCGCGCCGGCCGTGGGCGGTGGCGCGGTGTTCATCGGCAGCCACAACGGCCAGGTGTACGCGCTGGACGAGGCGACGGGCTGCGTGCGCTGGCGGTATCTCGCCGGCGCCGAGGTGCGCACGAGTCCGGTGCTGGAGCCGTGGCGCGAGGGCGACCGCAACGCGAAGCCGCGCGTCTACGTCGGCGATCTGGTCGGCAATGTCCATGCGCTCGATGCGCGCGATGGCTCGCTGATCTGGCGCCGGCGCGCGGATGCGCATCCGAATGCGGCCATCACCGCGACGCCCGCGCTGTTCGAGGGCCGGCTCTACGTGCCGGTTTCGTCCTTCGAGATCATCCGGCCCGCGAATCCCCAGTACGAGTGCTGCACCTTCCGCGGCTCCGTGGTCGCCCTCGATGCAGGAAGCGGTGACCTGCTCTGGCAGACCTTCACCATCGACGAGCCCGCGATGCAGCGCGGCACGAGCGTGCGCGGTGTCGCACAGTACGGCCCCTCCGGGGCGCCGGTCTGGAACAGCCCCGCCGTCGATGTGAAGCGCCGCCAGCTGCTGTTCGCGACCGGTGGCAATTATTCATCACCCGCGACCGGCGGCAGCGATGCGGTGATGGCACTCGACCTCGCAAGCGGCCGCATCCGCTGGGTCTACCAGGGCCTCGCGGGTGACGCCTGGAACAACGCCTGCATCGCGCCCGACAGGGCGAACTGTCCGAAGGACGCCGGGCCCGACCATGATTTCGGTGCCGCAGTGATTCTCACGCACACGCCGCAGACCGGCGACATCGTGGTGGCCGGTCAGAAGACCGGCTGGGTGCACGCCGTGGACGCCGCGACCGGCCGACTGCACTGGAAGGTTCGGGTCGGGAGGGGCGGTATCCTGGGCGGTATCCATTTCGGCATCGCGTCGAACCGGGGCCGCGTGTACGTGCCCGTCAACGATGCGCCGGATGGCCAGCAGCACGACGTGCCTGAGCGCCCGGGTCTCTACGCGCTCGACCTCGCGACGGGCCGTGAGGTCTGGGCCGCGCCGTCGCCTGCGGACACCTGCAGGAACCTGCCTCTGTGCTGGCCCGGCTATACACAGGCCATCACCGTGACGCCCGAACTGGTGTTCGCGGGCAGCTCCGACGGCTGGATCCGCGTCTTCGATGCGGACTCGGGCGCAACCCTGTGGCAGTACGACACGAAGCAGCGCTTCGGGACCGTGAACGGCAATCGCGCACATGGCGGCTCCATGGGCGGTGCCGCGGCGCCGATCGCACTCGCGGGCAGCCTGTATGTCGCAGCGGGCTACGGCTTCGGTGGTCAGATGCCGGGCAACGTACTGCTGGCCTTTGATACGGGCGAAGGCGGCGCGGCGCGGCGCTGACGCGCCACGCAGGTGCGACAGCGGCTGTCCCGGGTGCCTTCCGATTGCGGAGTATCAGCTCATGAGCCACGACCGGCTGCATCTGTTCATCGACGGTGAGCGCGTCTTCGCGGGAGAGCGCGAGACGCGAGCGGTGTTCAACCCGGCCACGGGCGAGGAGATCGGCCGCCTGCCGATCGCCACGCGTGCCGACCTCGACCACGCGCTCGCAGCGGCCGGGCGGGCCTTTCCAGCCTGGAGCCGCACGCCGGCCGTGGAACGTGGGCGCGTCCTGCGGCGTGCCGGCGAGCTGCTCCGCGAACGCGTCGATCACATCGCGCGGCTGATCACCCTCGAGGAGGGCATCACGCTGCCGTACGCGCGCGGCGAGGTGCTGTGGGCCGCCGACATCCTGGACTGGACGGCCGAGGAGGCGCGCCGCGCCTATGGCCGCGTGATTCCGCCCAGCGTCGCGGGCATGCGCCAGACGGTGTATCGGGTGCCGATCGGGCCCGTTGCCGCGATGACGCCGTGGAACGCGCCGGTGCTGATGCCCACGCGCACGAGCGGCGAAGCGCTGGCGGCGGGCTGCACCGTGATCCTGAAGGCCGCGGAAGAGACTCCTGCCTCGGCGCTCGAGGTCGTGCGTGCCTTCGAGGATGCGGGCCTGCCGAAAGGTGTGCTCAACGCGGTGTTCGGGGTGCCCGCGGAAATCTCGCCGCACCTGATCGCCTCGCCGGTCATCCGCAAGGTCTCCTTCACGGGTTCGGTCGAGGTCGGCCGGCAGCTCGGAGCGCTCGCGGGCGCACAGGGCAAGCCCATCACGCTGGAACTCGGCGGCCATGCGCCCGTGATCGTCTGCGACGATGCGGATGTGGACGGCATGATCGACCTCGCGGTCACGGTCAAGGCCTGGAATGCGGGTCAGCTCTGCGGTTCGCCGACGCGTTTCCTCGTGCACGAGCGCGTGCACGACCGCGTGCTCGATCTGCTCGGTGCGAAGCTTGGCGCGCTGAAGGTCGGTGACGGCATGGCGCCCGCCACGCAGATGGGCCCGCTCGCGAATCCGCGGCGTGTTGCGGCGATGGAATCGCTGGTCGTCGACGCACGGGCGCATGGCGCGCGGATCGTGACCGGCGGCCGCCGGCCGTCAGGCCTCGGCGGCTACTTCTACGAACCCACCGTGCTCTCGCAGGTCACGAGCGCGTGCGGCATCATGAACCGGGAACCGTTCGGGCCGATCTGTGCGGTCATGCCGTTCGCCGCCGTCGACGAGGTCGTGGCCGAGTCGAATCGCCTGGGCTATGGCCTCGCGGCCTACGTGTTCACGCGCTCTGCGAAGAACGCCTATGAACTCACCGAGGCCCTCGAGGTCGGCTCCATCGGGCTCAACACCTTCGCGGTCGTGTCGCCGGAGACGCCGTGGGGCGGCGTGAAGGACAGCGGCCATGGCGCCGAGGGCGGCAGCGAGGGGCTCGCATCCTGCCTCGTCACGAAGTACGTCGCGAGCGTCGCGGTGTGAGCGCGGGGGCGTCCGGGCGTGCCGGGCGCGGCCGCTGGAGCTGCGTGTGCATGCAGCGCCACCGCTGTGACCTGAGCGTCCCGGGGCACGGTGCGTGGAGTCGTGCGCGGGCGAAGGACGGTGATGCTGTCGGCGGCCGTCGCACGCGCCGCTGTCAACGGCTCAGCTTCTGTGCCGCCTGTTCGAGGCCGCGGAACATCAGCGGCCACGTGAACAGCAGCCCTTTCCTGACCTGCTCCTCGCGGCCGGCTT